>NZ_QUJX01000012.1:0-142136 GCF_003480785.1 Ruminococcus sp. AM26-12LB
TCCAACTCTTTTATTTCTTGCTTAAAAGAAACGTATTGAGTATTTAGAGATTCTTTTCTGGAAATAAGATCTGCAATTTGCTCTTGCAACTTATTGGAATTAAGATGTTTCAGGTTTATACCATTTTCCTGTAAAATATGTTCAGCACCCGCGAAAAGAATAATTTGAGATTCATATTTACGGAAATAACGATCTGGATCTTTGGAGCTTTTATAATGGTCGTCGTAAATTTTATTTTTCTGATATTGTTCGGCATATTTTAGCATTTCTCGAAGATGGCGTATCTGAGACTCGAGAGAAACAACAGAGGTATTTACCTCTTTTTGCTGCATATGTAACAAGGCTATGCGGTCTTCAAGTTCTGAAAAATTATGTAGATTATGTGTGAACATCTTGTTATATTCAGCAGAGACAATTTTTAAATTTTCCTTATTTGCCCATTTCTGAAGTCCAATGTTTCCTGCTATATTGGGAGCATTGGTATCTATTAATTTGTTATGAACAGAAGGAAAAATAGCTTTCTGACGTTTATTTTCAATGCGTTCTTTGATACGTTCTTTAGTAAAATTTTTTCCTAAAGATTTAGCACTTCCACGCACTGGACGGGACATATCGGGAGAACGAAAGGTAATGTATTTTCTGCTGCTTTCGCCAAATTCTGCGTTTTTTATTTCATATCCTTTAGCTTCCATAAATGCAAGAAATTCTGAGTAAGTGGAAACAATTCGGATTGTCTGGTTGATATCTTTTCGCAGCTGCGCTTTTTTACTGGATTCAGATTTATTTGCAGCCCATTCATTGTATTTCATTCCTTTTTTACCATCTGGCATAATTGTGGACAGGTTATGTTCCTGGCATAAAGTGTCGCTGAGATTTCGTATTTTCCAGTAATTCTTTTTACAGTCATGGTAATGAGAAAAAGTGATGTTATCTGCAGAACAGAAAATTAAATGGTTATGTACATGACCTTTATCAGTGTGTGTTGTCAGAACATAGGAGTATTTTCCCTCCAGTAAGCGATCCGCAAGTTCTTTGCCAATTTGATGGGCTTCTTCATAGGAAACTTCACCAGGGGAAAATGCCTGAATCAGATGAAATGCCTTATTTGTATTGTGCGGATCTCTGCAGTCATGTGTATGATCCAAAGTGTATTTAAAGTCAAGAACGGCTGTTTCGGGAGAGCAGGCAAAGGAAGAAATATATAGATTCTGGTCAGTTTTATCTGGATTGCAGATGTATTCTATTGCTTTATTAACGGTTGTTTTGATACCATGGATTTTTGTAACTGCCATATTTTTTCCATTAACTCCTTTATATCGTCCAGGTCCTTTGGGTAAACTGTATTGGTACTGTTTATACGATGGGTGATCTGATTCAAATTGCTGCTGATATTGCCCAACAGGGTATTCATTTTTCGGATATGAGAGTAGTCTACTTCATATACAAATCCATATAAGATCATTTTCCGTAGAAAGGCAGATTTGCTTTTCATCCTGGAAAGACGATATTTTTCTTCTAAAATGTATTGTTCGTCATCATTCAAATAAAATTGTACGGGATGAATTCTGGTACGTTTGCTCATTGAAATCCTCCAATTCGTTTTTTTCTATAAAAAAGAGTACAAAAAAACTGTCTAACCAGTTCGGTTATGACAGTTATATTACTTGACTGTATGATGTTTTGGATAGATGTGTCTACAGTTTATTTTAACAGGAGTAGGCGGAAGCGTCAAATTAAGAAATTATAAAATATGAGAGGGCCAGGGATACTCCCTGATACATTTTGGTAGAATGAACCGGAAAGGGAATTTGACAAAATGAGCCAGGTGTCATGACACTGGCAGTGCTTGCTTCTTTTGGGGTGTAGCCTGCAAAGCAGGCTATGCAAAAGCTATAAAACATAAATAGAACTGTGAGAAGTGGTTGAGAATACAATCCTGATAGCGTATAATCAGAGAAAGAAATCGTAAGTGAGGGATAAATTTGAAACGTGAAGAAATTTTTCAATATGTAAAAGAGCAATATGGAACTGAACCGGAATATTTATGGAAAAAAGATCCTGATTCTGCGGTGCTTCGACATAAAAATGGAAAATGGTATGCTATAATTATGGTAGTGGAAAAGAAAATACTGGGATTAGAAGAAGATGGAAACATTGACATCCTGGATGTAAAATGTGATCCTGATCTGGTTGGGATGATTATTCAAACGTATGGATTTTTACCGGGGTATCATATGAATAAGCAACACTGGATTACGATTCTTTTGGATGATTCTGTCAGTGAAGCTAAGACGCTGGATTTTCTGGATATGAGTTATGATTTAATTGACAGTGGGAAGTAATAAAAAAGGAAGCCTTTCAGAAAAATCTCTGATCGGCTCCCAGGTATTCATTCTGGATATGTATAAGTTGATCTTTGCAACAGGATATTTTCCCAATCTCGTTCATGGCGCAACACTCGGAGAATATGAATCTCTTTTGTTTCTTCCATTATAATATAAAAAATAATAGATGGCGGAAAAGATCTTTTATGTATGGAATATCCTCTGTACAGAATTTGAGTTCGGGGAAAGGCAGTACTGAACTGGCCTAAATTCTGCATTTGTTCTTTCAGATCAGATTGAAAACGGTCAGCACGTTGCTGGCCGAATTCTTCTTCAATATAATCTGCAATGTCTGTGACATCGTAAATTGCTTCCCAGGTTAAAATAATTTTATATTCTTGCATTTCTTCGTGCATCCCTTAATTCTGTGATTTTGCGAAAAGCATCTTCCAGTGGCAATTCACGACCAGCTTCCATATCATCAATTCCCCGGTCTAACATGCGGAGAAGATGATTGTTTTCCTGGTTTTTATCGGTTGTAGGGATTTTTTTTGTTAATTCCATGAAATCACTCCAATCATACGGTTTATAAATAGTGTATGTTGTTCAGAAGTATCTATCCATAGTTTAGCATAGAATGGGCAGCAATACAATTGAATTATTTTGCAGGAGCGTCCGTCAGACCAAGAAGATATTCGCAGGAAACATTAAATACTTCGGCCAGTGCGACAACTTCGTAGTCGGGAACGAAACGTGTGCCTTGTTCAATTCGCAGGATTGCCAGATCATTAAAATCATATCCTGCAAGTTGTAATTTGGCAGCGAGTGTTTTCTGAGTAAGATTATGAGCCTTTCGTAATTCTTTTACCCGTTGTCCTATTCTGTTTTTACTGTTCGTTTTTTTATCCCAATAAATAATCATTCTGATCCTCAAAAGTTTCTAAAGATGAAGTATTATTATTGATTTTAGGGAAAAATATTGTTACTATACTTCTAAAGATGAAGTTTTTGGAAAGTTTATTTGATTTTTGAAATAAGAAAATGATAATGCTGCCTGTAATGAGAAATAATTCTAATGAGAGGTGGAAAGAAGATGAATGAATTTTATGAAGCAGTATCGAATTTATTTGAGGAATTGCGCTGTGACTCCGGAGAAAGAGAATATACAGTACAGCCGGAAGAATGGAAAGAAGCAGAGAAGAATTTGAAACAAATACAAAAGAAGCTGCCACTACGTCTGGAAAAAATCCCAGAGCGTGAGCAGAATTTCTGGAATAAATATCTGGATCAGTTAGAACATTTCCATTATGAAGAGGAGCAGCGGGCTTATTACCAGGGAATGATGGATGTAGTTGAGTTTCTTATTAATATAGGGGCAATAAAGAAATCCACGAATGTTAAGAGAATGATAGAAAAATATGCACGTTAAGAGTGGCGGTATGGGAAACCATACCGCTTCTTCAGAATAATTCAGATAGAATTCAAATGAATTTCAGGGATCTTGTTTATCGTGGTCTGTAGGAATTTTGTATGTGCGCAGGTATGCTTCTACGATGGCAAGGATAGCGGTAATTTGCTCATCGTTGCATTTTGACAGGTACATGAGCAGGCGTTGATAATCAAGATTATCTGTATGATTGTTTGGATAAAACAATGGTTCAGGAGGAACATTTAAAGCGCGTACCAGTTTTCTGATTTTATGAAAACTCGGAACTCGGCCCCCATTTTCAATTTCCTTTAAATATCGGCTGGACATTTCTGCTTTTTCAGCTAATTCTTCATAAGTCAATTTTTGCTCGTGTCGGGCGTTCTTAAAAAACAATCCCAGTTCTTTATCTGTTTGTTTTGGCATATGATACACCTCCATGTTTAGTGTATAGTTCCCTTTCTTGAAAGAAAATGAACTAATATTTCACTAAAAAAGGGGGTGATATTTCACTTTTTAAAAGACATATAAAATTCTGAATTTCCGTAAAACAGATCCGGAGGTATAGGAAAGATTAAGAATTTTATTGTCTGGTATCATATCCGTCATTACGTGACGGATGAAATAGATAAATAGTTCAAAAAAGCAAATAAATTTCTTTACCTCAAAAAGTGAATTATATGCCACAAAAAATGATGGCAAAATATTATCTTTTGATATAAATAGCGTCCGATGGGCTAAAAACTACCCATTAGGACGTTTTTTATATACCTCAAAATACAGGAAAAACAATTTTCTCGTATTTATTAAGAAATTTTTTAAAAATTTCTTCCCACACCCCGACAAATGCACTCATCCGTTTGGGATATGTGTGAAGGGGAAGCAAGAACTTTGCTTATTGCCTACCGGCGGGGAAGGAGGTGAACTCTTATGGAGCAATCCTCTTTTCAAGATGAGCAGACAGTCAGACATCAGTTTGATTCTCTGTGCAAGCTGGCATTGAAAAGTGAAGTTATTAATTATGAAAAGCATATGGCATATCGCCAGAAGTATGAAGTGATGTTGTCAGAATTATCAGAAAAGGAGTTGAGCAGACTTTTTATAATGGATGAGCATGAAATGGAAACACATCGTTTTCAGGTCCTGGGTTACGACATAGAAGTCAAAGATGCATTGATTGCTGAAGCACTGCAGACACTTACTGAAAAGAAAAGGAATGTTGTGTTATTATCATATTTTATGGATATGAGTGATGCAGACATTGCCAGAGAAATGAATCTTGTACGCAGCACAATTAATGAGCATCGTAGACGATCACTGGAACTGATGAGAAAAAATATGGAGGAATCTGCAAATGAAAAAAAGTAAAAAACAGAAATGCGCATTTGATTTGCTGCCATTCCATGTTATTGAGGCAGCATCAACTGGTGATACTGAGGCAATCCAGGCAGTGTTGAAGCATTATGAAGGGTACATAACAGTTTTGGCTACCAGAAAAATGTTTGACGAATTTGGACAGGTGCATTACTGTGTAGATGAAACTCTGCGTCAACGCCTGGAAGCAAAACTGATTACTAAGACCTTGGGATTTGATACGAAATCATATGTAAGGAAAAGTAATCAGTAAAGGGAGTATTTAATATAGATTCCTTTTCCCCTTCAGGAATTTTTGTACCTTGAAAATTGTATATTGTTTTACATACAGGACGTGAAGATATGTAGAGCCACTAGGTAAATCCGCCATGATATATCTGCTCTGTTAATGGAGTAAATACGAGGAAATGCTGAAATATAACATTGAAGTAAAGGTATGGAGCGAGAAGAATTTGACAAAATGTGTAGCAGCTGCACAGGGCGACGAAGCATATCTGTGATAATGATACTTCCAGAAAAAATCTGGTCATATTTAATGACGGTGCAAAACCGATGTGGGCAGAGTACTGAACTGCCACCTGTATTGTAATTTTATCTGCCGATGACAGTGTATAAAATTGTAAATTGTCATGGGCAGATAAAAATGTTTTGTCCAAAGAGAAAAGGAGGAGAGAAGAGTGGCGATTAAAATTGAAAAAGGTAAGATTCCAATTTGGGAAAAATATATGCTTACGGTGGATGAAGCAGTGCAATATTTCGGAATAGGTGAAAAGAAAATAAGGATGCTTATTTCGGAACATCTAAATTCAGAATGTTGCTTTACAGTCCAGGTGGGGTGTAAGTCATTGATTAACCGTAAGAAATTTGAGGCCTTTCTGGATCAGACTACGTCTTTTTAAAAAATATACGAACAATTTAGCACTTTAAAGTGGAAATGTTAGCCCTGGTATGATATAATACCTATATCGTGCTAGGGCTTCTTCGTAGAAAGGGGCGAAGACGTTTGGGTAAAACAAAACGTGACCAAAAACGACGAGATAAAAAAGGTCGAATTTTACGAAACGGAGAAAGTCAGAGAAAAGATGGAAGATATGCGTTTGTATATACAGATTGTTATGGAAAGCAGAAGTTTTTGTATAGTTGGAAATTAGAGCCAACAGATTCTCTGCCAACTGGATGCAGACCATGCTTAGCTCTAAGGGAAAAAGAAAAAAATATCCAAAGAGATTTACATGATGGTATAGTACCTTACGGAGGAAATTTAACAGTTTTGGATTTGGTTCAAAAATATATTGGACAAAAAAAGGGGGTTCGTCATAATACTCAGGCGAACTATGATTTTGTGATCAATATAATAAAAAAAGAAGAATTCGGAACCAGAAGAATAGATAAAATAAAATTGTCGGATGCAAAAGCATGGTTTATTAAGCTGCAAGCAGATGGAAGAGGATACAGTTCCATTCACAGTGTGCGTGGAATTGTAAGACCTGCATTTCAGATGGCAGTTGAAGATGATTTACTGCGCAAGAATCCTTTTGAATTTCAATTATGTACAGTTGTCGTAAATGACAGTGTTACAAGACAGGCAATTACAAAAGAACAGGAAGAGTTATTTCTGGAGTTTATCCGAAATGATGACCATTACTCAAAATACTATAATGGAATGTTTATTTTGTTTAAGACTGGACTTCGTATTTCTGAGTTTTGTGGATTGACAGTGAAAGATATTGATCTTCAGGAGAGAAAAATCAATGTGAATCATCAGCTTCAGAGAACCAGAGGAATGCAGTACGTCATTGAAGATACCAAAACTTCAAGTGGAACACGAATGTTGCCGATGACAGATGAAGTTTATGAATGTTTTGAACAGATTGTGAAAAACCGTAAAAAAGTAAGGGTTGAGCCGATTATAGATGGATATAGTCGATTTTTATTCCTGGATAAAAAAGATATGCCTGAGGTAGCACTCCATTGGGAAAAACATTTTCAGTGGGCGTTAGGAAAGTATAATCGTACTCATGAGGAACAAATGCCAAAGATCACGCCTCATGTATGTAGGCATACATATTGTTCCAATATGGCGAAAGCTGGAATGAATCCGAAAGCACTCCAATATTTAATGGGACATTCTGATATAGGGGTTACGTTAAATGTATATACGCATCTGGGATTAATTGATGCAAAAGAAGAGATGAATAGGATTGCAAAACTGGCATAGTATGATAAAATAATAGAAAAAAGAATTAAAAATAATCTGATTATAAGGTTCTTAGAGAGCCTGTTTTCCAGGCTGGTTATTACTAAGAAGTTACTAAATTTGGATAAGAAAATATACGAATTTATGCTGTGATATACAGGAAAATGACAGGATTGAAGATTATCGGAAAATGCCTGTAAACAGCGTAAATACAGCATTTCAAGGAGTTTTAAGTAATGATAAGAGTGTTATTTGTCTGCCACGGCAATATCTGCAGATCAACCATGGCCGAGAGTGTTTTTACGCACAAAGTAAAAACGCTCGGCCTTTCAGATCAGTTTTTGATCGATAGTTTTGCAACAAGTACAGAGGAGATTGGGAATCCACCTCACAGAGGAACAGTGAACAAGCTGAGAGAAGTGGGAATACCACTGGTTCCGCACAGAGCGAAGCAGATTACGTGGGCGGATTATGAAAAATCCGATTATATTATTGGTATGGATTCTGCTAATATGCGTAATCTTAACAGGATGCTGAAGAATGACCCGGAAGAGAAGCTTTATAAGTTTCTGACTTTTGCCGGATCAGGACGGGATATTGCGGATCCTTGGTATACAGGAAATTTTGACGAAACTTATGAAGATATACAGGAAGGTTGTGAGGGATTTCTGGATTATCTGGAGAAACATGGAGAAATCCATTAGTGATATTTCGGAATGAGACACAAATCTGAAACAATACAAAAGGTATGACAGCAAAAGGCAGCGGAAGCTGCTTTTTCTGTCGATGAAAACTTCTTTACAAATCTGAAAACTTCTATTATACTTGTCCATACAGCAGGCAACTCAGATTCAGCAGAGAAATCTGCTCTCTGCAATTCTACAGTGGAAGTTCTTTCCACAGAAATATCTAATCATGTTATCAGATCAGAATCATTTTGTGCGTCGTTGTGAGAGCGCACAGGATTTTGTCGGGACATTCGTCCGCTTTGTTTCACAGAAAGGAAATTAAATATGGAAAAAAGTTATGAAACTTTTGTCACGGACCTGAGAAAGCTTCTTCTTGCGGCTATGGACCTGAAGGAAGAAGAAATTTATTTTTCAAACGATGGAGAAAAATATGGCTGTTTGGGAGATAGGCTATTTGTAGAGAGTGGTCATATGGAAAAGGCAAAAACAGTCTGCGGGTTGCATACAGAAGAGCTTTATAAAAGGTACTGTCAGGAAGATTCTTTTGAAAATATCGTTCATGATTGTGTTAGGGAGATAAAAAAAGTCAGTGAAAATTGTGTGCTATGTGATTTGGATGATCTGAAAGATTATGAGAAGGTAAAAAGCAGACTTTTTATTCGACTTCTGAATGCAGATAAAAACAGGACTATACTGAAGGAGTTGGTTCATCACAAAATCGGAGATATTGCTTTAGTGGTTTATTATCTTGCAGGAGAAAAAGAGGGATATGTTCTGAGTGCAAAGATCAAGAAAAGCTTTGTGGAGAAATGGGGAAAAGATGCGGATACTGTTTTCGAAGCTGCTCTAATAAATACATATTTTATCAGTCCACCAAGAATCTATCATTGGGAAAAAATGCTGTTTGATAAAACATATGAAGGAGATAATTTCATGGATATCCTTGGAACATACCATCCAAATAAAGGGATTGCCGGGAATTGCCTGAGTACAGAAAAGCGTACTAATGGAGCGGCAGCAATCTTTTTGCCCGGGGTAGCCAGACGTCTTTCTGAACTTCTGGGGTCAGACCTGTATCTGGTTTTTACCAGTGTTCATGAAGTAATGGTCCATAATGCGGATGTGGTTTATCCGGAAGATTTGAAAGAAGTTCTAAGTGATACGCTCGAGAAAGCAACTCCGGAAGAGGATTATCTGACATCTTCCATTTATCGATACAGCAGAAGGAGTGGTGAATTCTCTGTGGAATTGAAATGAGCTAAAGAGAGGTGACATGTGGAAGTGCTTTGAGTTTATCGTTATTTGGCATTAGAACAGAAATTAAGGCCGGAATCCATCATAAAGAATGAAATTCCGGCCAGGTTTTTTCCATGTGTTATGCTGTTTGTTTAACTATTATAAGAGTTCTTTTTTTGTGGTTTAGCTGAGAAGTGCGGAATCGTTGGAAAATTCTTCACCGCTGGCTTCTTCGAATTTGTCCAGGAGATCTTTGACTGTAAGCTTTTTCTTTTCTTCGCCCTGGATATCCAAAATGATCTTTCCCTCCCACATCATGATCAGACGATTGCCGTGAGTGATTGCATCACGCATGTTATGGGTGATCATCATGGTTGTCAGATGATCGCGGTTTACGATCATGTCTGTGATCTCGAGAACCTTGGCTGCAGTCTTCGGATCAAGAGCAGCAGTGTGCTCATCCAGAAGAAGAAGCTGAGGCTTCTTTAAAGTTGCCATCAGAAGTGTCAATGCCTGACGCTGGCCACCGGAGAGGAGTCCGACTTTGGAAGTGAGCCGGTCCTCAAGACCAAGACCGAGAATCTTCAGGAGTTCGTGGTATTCTTCCCGTTCCTGGCGGGTAATGCCCGGACGGAGAAGGCGGGATTTTCCGCGGCGTTTGGCAAGAGCGAGATTTTCTTCAATTCCCATAGTTGCAGCAGTTCCGGTCATAGGATCCTGGAATACACGGCCAAGATACGCGGCTCTTTTATATTCGGAAAGTTTTGTGACATCGGTTCCACCGATAATGATCTTTCCGGAATCTACAGGCCAGGCACCTGCAACTGCATTCAGCATAGTAGATTTTCCGGCGCCGTTTCCTCCGATGACTGTAACAAAATCACCTTCGTTCAGATGAAGATCCACGCCGTTTAAAGCAACCTTTTCATTGATGGTGCCCGGATTAAATGTTTTATGTATATCGATCAGTTTCAGCATGATCATTTACCTCCCTGTTTGGCTTTTGTAAAGTATTTGCCCTTCCAGTATGGGAAAGCAAGGAAAAATGCAACGACGAGTGCGGAAAGCATTTTCAGAAGGTCTGTATCAATTCCCATCCAGATAACAATCTGAAGTACCAGATAATAAAGAATAGAACCAAATACAACGCTTAACAGCTTCAGTGCAAAGTTGCGGAAAATACGGCTGAAGATCGCTTCACCGATAATTACTGCAGCAAGACCGATAACGATAGAACCACGTCCCATGTTGATATCTGCAAATCCCTGGTACTGTGTGAGAAGAGCGCCGGAAAGAGCAACAAGTCCGTTGGAAAGCATCAGTCCCAGAACCTTATTGCGGTCTGTGTTGATACCCTGTGCACGGGACATGCTTGGATTACATCCGGTCGCACGCAGGGAACATCCGAGTTCAGTTCCGAAGAACCAGTAAAGGACTGCAATCAGAATGATGATCATAATTGCTACGATAAAAAGCGTATTCTGTGTCAGAGCAACACCCTTGACACGTCGAAGGGATACCAGAAGATTAAATTTATCAACATTGATCGCCTGGTTTGCTTTTCCCATGATCTTCAGGTTGACAGAGTAAAGGGAAAGCTGTGTCAGGATTCCGGCAAGGATAGCCGGGATGCCCATAAAGGTATGAAAAATACCGGTGGCAAGACCGGCCAGAAGTCCGGCTCCTGTTGCAACCAGCATGGACACCCATACATTGTGTCCGCTGAGCATCATCATGATACAAACAGCGCCGCCTGTACATAAAGTTCCGTCAACGGTAAGATCCGCAATATCAAGAATGCGGAATGTAATGTACACACCGATCGCCATGATTCCCCAGATAAGCCCCTGTGCGGCAGCTCCTGGAAGTGCGGTTATTAAACTCATAATCTGCATGTTAAATTATCCTCCTCTTTTTTATGCACGAACAGCGAGAAGGGGAACTCCCTTCTCGCTGTATCAGTGTATAATAGGTTTTTTACCGATTATTCAGCTGTTTTATCTGTTTCGATTGCTTCATATCCATCCGGAATTTTAATACCAAGCTCGTCACAGATGTCTTTGTTGTATTCTTTTGTGAATTTTGGTGCATATTCAATCGGCATTTTGGAGATATCTTTACCATCCTGAAGGATGCTGACTGCCATTTCGCCGGTTTTGTATCCAAGATCATAGTAGCTGATGGAAAGTGTTGCAACACCACATGCCTGGCAGATACCTTCTTCACCAGCGATTACCGGGACCTTTGCCGGAAGACAGATGTTGTTGATGATCTCAGTATTGGATGCTACAGTATTATCTGTAGGTGCATAGATCACATCACTGTCATTGGCAGCTGTGGTAACAACGGATGAAAGATCGTTGGAATCAGAGAATGCATAATCTTCACAGGTATAACCAAGCTTCTCGAGAGCATCTTTTACTGTATCTACCTGATACTGGGAGTTTGGCTCTGCTGAGCAGTAGAGAAGTCCGACATTTTTTGCATCCGGGAAAAGCTCATGGAGCATATCGGCCTGCTCATCAAGAGGAGCAAGATCAGAAGTACCGGAAATGTTCCCGCCTACTGTTCCGTCAAAGTCATCGATTCCAAGAGCGACACCATATTCGGTAACGGCTGTTCCAAGGATTGGGATATCGGAAGTTCCGGCAGCTGCAGCCTGAAGAGATGCGGTTGCGTTTGCAAGGATCAGGTCTGCCCCTTCTGAAACAAAGCTGTTGATAATGGTAGAACAGGTATTAGAATCACCCTGTGCATTTTGCTCGTCAAATTTTACGGAATCACCCATCTTTTCAGTGATGGCATCCTCAAAACCCTTGGTTGCGGCATCCAGTGCGTCATGCTGGACCAGCTGGCAGATACCTATTGTGTAAGTCTTTTCTTCTTTGGCGCTTACTGTGGCAGCACAGGTTCCTGTTACAAGAGCTGCTGCGAGTACAGCTGTTAAAATACGCTTTTTCATATTGTTTTCCTCCTCACGATGTTGCTGCATTTTTGGATTATTTAAAAATACAACGCTGATTGTGTTAATATAACACTTTAACGCTTAAAAGTCAAGAAGAATTAACGTGAAAATATGTTGAGTAAACAGATCCGGAAAACAAAATAAAGCATGAAATGAAATGCAGGCACAGGAAAAAACATACAGTCATATCATATTGTGAATGAAATTCTCAAGGAGAAAGAACATGGCATATAAAATCGTTCTGGATGCCGGACATGGTGGAGAAGATCCGGGTGCTGTTTATAAAGATCGCAAGGAAAAGGATGACAATCTGAAACTGACCCTTGCAGTAGGAAAGATCCTGGAAGAGAACGGCGTGGATGTGGTTTATACCAGGACTACAGATGTTTATCAGACTCCTTTTGAAAAAGCGAAAGCTGCAAATGAAGCTGGAGCAGATTTTTTTATTTCTTTTCATCGCAACAGCAGTTCCAAGCCGGAACAATACAATGGAGTTGAAGTACTGGTCTATGATAAGAAAGGCATTAAATATCAGATGGCACAGAATATCCTGGGAGCATTGGGAGAACTGGGGTTTCGGGAACTGGGCGTAAAAGAACGTCCGGGGCTGGTAGTGCTCCGGCGCACAAAAATGCCGGCACTTTTGATCGAGACCGGATTTATAAACTCGGAAAAGGATAATCAGCTTTTTGAAAAAAAATTCGAAGAGATTGCCAGAAGCATCGCAGATGCCATTCTGGGAACATTGAATGAGGAAACGGTGGAAGAGCCATTGTATTATCGGGTACAGACAGGAGCATTTCGAAATCGGGAAAATGCAGACAGGATGTTGTATCAGCTGACAGATCAGGGATTTCCGGCGTTTATCCTGAGAGAGAATGATCTTTACAAAGTTCAGGTAGGAGCATATATGCAGCTTGGAAATGCGGTCAATATGGAACAAAGGCTGAGGGACAGTGGATATAGCACAGTGATCGTTACAAAATAGAAAACAGATGATCTGTTAGTGCATCTGCCACGAAAGAGTGATATGATTAGGCAATACAGAAAGCTGGATAAGGGATACCTGTCAGATAAATATCTTTTGATCCGGGATTTAGTTGCAGATGGTAAAGAAAGGACATAGAAAATAATGTACGAAGAGTTTCTGAAACAGATAGAAGATTTCATGTTTATAGAAGATAAGCCGGAAAAAGCGGATGTGATCTTTGTTCCGGGAAACGGATATCCTCAAATGGCGGAAAAAGCAGCGGAGCTTTACAGGAATGGGTTTGCACCAAAGATCCTGCCCAGTGGAAGATACAGTATCACAGCAGGGAGATTTACAGGAGTTCTTGACAAGAAAGAATGTTATTGTGGGACATACAAAACGGAATGGGATTTTTTGAAAGATGTTCTGATGCAGAATGGTGTACCGGAAGAAGCGATTCTGAAAGAAGATCAGGCAACCTACACTTATGAGAACGCAATTTATTCCCGGCAGGTAACAGACAGAGAATACCTGGATATCAAAAAGGCGATTCTCTGCTGTAAAACCTGTCATGCAAGACGTGCGTTGATGTATTACAAGTTGCTTTATCCGGATACGGAATTCTTTGTGAGTTCGTGTTGTGTGGATTCTATAGATAAAAATACGTGGATTATGACAAATGATGGAATTGATGAGGTAATGAGGGAAATAACTAGAATAATTAAACAATTTTCATTGATGCTCAAAAAAAATTAATTTAGGGGTGTCGTAAAAAAAAGAATTGTGTTATAATGCATTTGACGAAAAAAAGAAATATCTGTTACGAAAGATTAACAAGATATTAATTTTTGGAGAAATATTGGTTCGAGCGCATGTTACATGCGTTCGATATTTTATATAACTGAATTTTTTGACAAAAGGCAAATATGAATCTTAGATTTTGAATATAGAGGTGCAGATTATTATGAAAAAGAACACAAAGATTACATTTAGCAGAAGCTTTTCAATACTGGCAGCAGCGGCATTGTCCATGACACTGATCGGAGGACAGACCTTTCCGGCATATGCGGAGAACTCTTCAGGTATAGAATCCGGTGCTGTGATCCCGGATAATATAACTATTGACAGCCCTACAGCTCTTGCTAACATTGCGCTCCCATCTAATGCGTATGGAACTCTTTCCTGGGCAGATAGTTCTTATGTTCCGGACAAACGTGTGCAATCCTGTGGGGTAGTGTTCAAACCTGCTGCAGGTGCTGACCTTTCAGGCCTTCCGGGGTGGGATAGTAATTCAGGAACACTTACAGGTTCCGTGACAGTTGTGGTCAGCAGCATTGACAGTACAGAGGAAAATTCCGGAAGTGAGGAAAGTTCCGATTCTTCTGATTCAGATTCAGGAGAATCCTATGGAACCGATGATAAAGAGGAAAATGGAACCGACGTCAATGAGAGTGATGCAGATACTTCTGTAAAAGAAACAGAGGACAGCACTGCAGAGAATGAGAAGAAGAACGAAGGTCTGCAGGATGACAGTGCCCAGAAAAATAAAGAAGATCCGGAGACAACAGGAAAAACGGAGCAGTCTTCTTCAGATTCTTCAGATGCAGCAGATGCCAGTGGAGAGGAAAAAAGGGATCCGGAGATAACAGAAGCTCCGGAGGTAACAGCTGCACCATCTGAGGATAATAAAACTCAGGATGGGGAAGAAGCAGAAGCTGTGGAAACTCCTGCTGTAACGATAACTCCGGCGGCAGAAGATGGTATGGATCCTGATGCAGCATCTGAGAATAGAGACGATGAGAAGCATGAAAAAAATAACGATGCTGAAATTACTGCGATTCCAGAAATTACGGAGACTCCTGATACTGAAGAAAACAAGGATAATATTTTTGACAGGAAAGATGATACAGAGGATAAACGCCCTCAGAATGCAGCTACCGATCTGACAGAAACAGAAAAAGAGGAAATTGCGTCTCAAAATCATACCTGTGATGGAATAACTGTATCAGGAATCGATCTTCCGTGGTATGTACAGTTTCGTGTTTCTGGTGGTGAGGACTATCAGTTTACCAATGAAGAAGATGCAACAATCTTTAAATCCTATGAGTTTGAACTCTGGGATACACAGAATAATACAGAGTATAAAATTCCGGATGGGGAGTATATCAGTGTGACTGTACCTGTAAAGGCCGGCTATACATATTCTATTGAACACCTTCTTGATAATGGCGCAATGGAGACTATCATTCCAAGCATGGATGGTGCCACAATGACTTTCAGTACACATTCATTCAGCCCATTTGGCATCGCTGGAAGTAAATCTCTGGTAGGGCCAGATGCTGAAAGCAATACCGGTGCAACGGTTACACCTGCAGCTGATGCTTCATCTTCAGATACTGCATCTTCAGGTACTGCAGATTCTGCAGAAACAGACAGTACAGACACCAATACGGCAGAGACATCTCAGAATCTGACTTCAGATAGCACAGATCAGGAACAGTCTTCTTCTCAGAACAGTGATACGGCGGAGAATGAGGCTGAAGAACAGTCTTCTGCAACAACATCCAAGAAACAGGTAAATACCGGAGATAACACTCAGATCCTTCCGTTTGTGATCTTGTTTGTGGCAGCGGCAGTTGTAGCTGGTGTAGCAGTGTTTTTTAAGAAAAGAAAGAAGTAATGAATAAGAGAAAAAGCTCTCCCATATAATGACTGTGGGAGGGCTTTTTTATGAAGGGAAAAGCAATATTACGATCATTGCTGCTAGCCTATGGAGTGACAGGACTTTTTCTTCTGATACTGGCGTTTCTGCTCTTTCAGTTTGAATTTGGAGGAGGGACGGCGGCGGTGGGGATCATTATTATTTATGTAGTATCCTGCCTGGTCGGAGGTTTTATGGCGGGAAAGATCATACGGAAAGACCGATATATATGGGGGATCGTTACCGGGCTTTCCTATTATGTTCTGCTGCTTCTGGTATCTTTTCTGGCACAGGGGAAATGGGATATGACCTTTGCCCATGCGTTGACTACTTTTTTCATGTGTCTTGGTGGCGGAGCCATTGGTGGGATGCTGTCGTAAAAGCTTACAAAAAAATGCTTTGAAAATCGATGATTTTATGCTATACTAGGCAAAGAATAGAATACATAAAGGAGGATATATCATGGAACATATCAAGACATTAAATACAAAGAACCTTCAGAACACGGTTAAGAAGGGTGGATGTGGCGAATGTCAGACATCCTGTCAGTCTGCTTGCAAGACTTCCTGTACAGTAGGAAACCAGAGCTGCGAGCACAAATAAGAAGCAGCCGTTGAATGAGTGGAAAGCAGCGGGAGATCCGCTGCTTCACTTGTTTTATCTGAAAGTAACAGGTATCCAGCAAAACGCGCCGGAGGGCGCGTTTTGTCGGGTTATAAAAGAATTTTAGAAAGGATTGCGGGAAGATGAGTCTGATTCACCGTTATCAAAGTAATGGATATAATATTGTGCTGGATATCAACAGCGGCTGTATCCACCTAGTAGATGAAGTAACCTATGAGGTGCTGCCGTATCTTGAAGAAGGCATGGAAGCGGCTGCCATTGCTGAGAAGCTTGGCGACCGTTTTAAGAAAGAGGATGTGGAAACCTCTGTAACTGAATGTAAGAAGCTTCAGGAACAGGGAATGCTTTTTACAAAAGATATTTATGAGAATATCATTGATGAATTTACCAAAAACCGCCAGACCGTTGTAAAGGCTCTTTGCCTTCATATTGCTCATGACTGTAATCTGGCATGTAGATATTGTTTTGCAGAAGAAGGAGAGTATCACGGAAGACGTGCGCTGATGTCTTTTGAGGTAGGAAAAAAAGCGTTGGATTTCCTGATCGCTAATTCCGGCTCCAGAAAGAATCTGGAAGTGGATTTCTTTGGCGGCGAGCCTCTTATGAACTGGCAGGTTGTAAAGGATCTTGTGAAATATGGAAGAGAACAGGAGAAACTTCATAACAAAAAATTCCGCTTCACACTGACAACCAACGGCGTTCTTTTAAATGATGAGGTGATGGAATTCTGCAATAAGGAAATGGGAAATGTTGTCTTAAGCGTGGACGGTAGAAAAGAAGTTCATGACTACATGCGCCCGTTCCGTAAGGGTGCAGGAAGCTATGATCTGATCATGCCGAAATTTGAGAAATTTGCGGAATCCAGAAATCAGGACAAGTATTATGTAAGAGGAACCTTTACTCATCATAATCTTGATTTCTCTCAGGATGTTCTGCATCTGGCAGATCTTGGCTTCAAGCAGATTTCTGTTGAGCCGGTCGTGGCAGCAGATACAGAAGAGTATGCGATCCGTGAGGAGGATATCCCACAGATCCTGGAACAGTATGATATTCTTGCAAAAGAAATGATCAAAAGAGAAAAAGAGGGAAAAGGATTCAACTTCTTCCACTTTATGATAGACCTTACCGGTGGTCCGTGTGTATACAAACGACTTTCCGGATGCGGTTCAGGAACCGAGTACCTGGCTGTTACTCCGTGGGGAGATTTTTATCCATGTCACCAGTTTGTGGGTGAGGAACAGTACCTTATGGGTAATGTAGACGAGGGAATCACAAAGCCTGAAATCGTAAAAGACTTTGGAAGATGTAACGTCTATACGAAACCGGACTGTAAAGACTGTTTTGCCAGATTCTACTGCAGCGGCGGCTGTGCGGCAAATGGTTACCATTTCGGCGGGGATATCCGGGGGAATTATAAGATCGGATGCGAACTCCAGAGGAAGCGTGTGGAGTGCGCTATCATGATAAAAGCCGCTTTGGCGGAATAAGAGAGGAAAAAGAAAATGAAGAAAAGTAGAGGAATTGCAGTGCTGCTTCTGACAGCAATTGTCACAGTATTCTTCTGCTATGTGGCTGCGGTAGGCATTGGTCCTACAGGAACAGGTTCGGCTAAGAATATCAACACCGGACTTGATCTTGCCGGCGGTGTCAGCATCACATACCAGGCTAAGGACAGCAATCCGAGCAAGGAAGACATGTCCGATACTGTTTACAAGATGCAGCAGCGTGTTTCTCAGTACAGTACTGAGGCACAGGCATATCAGGAAGGTTCCAACCGTATCACCATTGAGATTCCAGGAGTATCAGATGCAAATGCGATCCTGGAAGAACTTGGAAAGCCAGGTTCTCTGTATTTTATCGATCAGACAGATGCAGACGGAAACCAGAATTTTACAACAGGAAACAGTGAGAGTGGATATGTTCTTGCAAGAAGTATTGAGGATATCCAGAAAGCCGGATCTGTTGTACTGGAAGGTACAGACGTTGCAGACGCTGAGGGAGGTGCTTATCAGGATTCATCCACAAGCTCCCAGAAATATGCAGTCAGTCTGACTCTTACAAAGAATGGAAAAACCAAATTTGCGGAAGCTACCAAGGCAAATGTTGGAAAGCAGATCGCAATCGTATATGACGATCAGGTTTTAAGCGCTCCGAATGTAAATGAGGAGATTTCCGGCGGAAAAGCTCAGATCACCGGAATGGCAAGTACAGAAGAGGCACAGAATCTTGCTTCTTACATAAGAATCGGTTCCTTAAGTCTTGAGCTTACCGAGCTTCGTTCCAGCGTAGTTGCTGCACAGCTTGGTGAAGAAGCCATTGCAACAAGTGTAAAAGCCGGAGCAATCGGTCTTGTGATCGTTATGCTGATCATGATCATCGCATACCGTATCCCAGGTCTGGTTGCATCTGTTGCACTGGTTCTTTATACAACCTTAATGCTGATCACACTGAATGCCTTTGATATCACCCTTACGCTTCCGGGTATTGCAGGTATCATCTTGGGCATTGGTATGGCAGTGGATGCCAATGTTATCATCTACGCCAGAATCCGTGAGGAGATCGCGGCAGGCCTTTCTGTCCATGCAGCGATCAAAAGTGGATTCGGCAAAGCGTTTTCCGCTATTTTTGATGGAAACATCACAACACTGATCGCGGCTTGTGTGCTGATGTGGCTTGGCTCCGGTTCTGTTAAGGGGTTTGCCTACACGCTGGCAATGGGTATCGTGATCTCCATGTTTACAGCACTGGTTATATCCAGGCTTGTTATTAATGCGGTATACGCAATTGGTGTTCGTGACCCGAAATTTTATGGCATTGCCAAGGAACGTAAGGTTGTGGATTTTGTTGGAAAGAGAAAAATCTTCTTTGCTGTTTCCATTATCCTGATCCTTTGCGGACCTGTAGGAATGCTGGTCCACAGTAATGTGATCGGTGACAAAGCCATGAATTACAGTCTGGAGTTTTCCGGCGGTACTTCTACCAATGTAACCTTCAATAAAGAGATGGATATCAAGGAGATCGATTCCGAGGTAACACCGGTTGTTGAGGCAGTGACAGGTGATAAGAATGTACAGCCGACCAAGGTGCAGGGAACCAATCAGGTAGTGATCAAAACACGTTCTCTGGATCTTAAGGAACGAGAAGCACTGAATAAGGCATTGGAGGAAAATTTTGATGTAGATACAAGTCTGATCACATCGGAGAATATTTCCGCTACTGTCAGCAATGAGATGAGAAGAGACGCTATCGTAGCGGTTATCGTAGCTGCGATCTTCATGCTTCTTTACATCTGGTTCCGTTTTAAGGATATCCGCTTTGCAAGCAGTGCAGTACTCGCACTTCTTCATGATGTCCTGGTCGTACTTGCGTTTTATGTTATTTCCAGAACATCTGTGGGAAACACATTTATTGCGTGTATGCTGACGATCGTAGGTTATTCTATCAATGCTACTATTGTCATCTTCGACCGTATCCGTGAGAATATGAGAGGCAGAAAGAAAGTTGAGGATGAGAAACTGAAAGAGATCGTAAATACCAGTGTTACAGAAACTCTGACACGAAGCATTTACACATCCCTGACAACATTTGTAATGGTTGCAATTCTTTATGTAATGGGTGTTTCCTCAATTAAAGAATTTGCAGCACCGCTGATGGTAGGTATCATTGGTGGAGCATATTCTTCTGTATGCATCACTGGTGCTCTGTGGTACACCATGAAAACATTCAGAAAAAATCGTGTTGCAGCACCGGCAGCTGCAGCAGCTTCCGCAAAGATTTCTTCCGAGAAATCTGAGAAAAAGGTAAAACAGCCATCCGGACAGCAGACAGCTCAGCAGCAGCCGAAGAAGAAAAACCGTAAAAGAGTTGCCGAGCGCCTTGCAGCGCAGGAGGCAGCAAAGCAGCAGAATGATGAGGAGAAATCTGAATAAAATTGCTGAATAACAGAAACGTTCCGTACCGGGAAAGAATATTTCCTGGCGGAGCGTTTTTTTTTTGTGTGGCATAAAAAACTTGCAGCTATGCAGGAGTATGAGTTACAATACGGTTATTGCGTTGCTTTGAAGAAAGAAAGCGGCAAAGCATCAAGGAGGAAACAATATGGAACGATGGGTTGTTGTTGCAAAACGGGCGGATTTTGCTGCAATTGGAAAAGAGTTCGGAATTGATCCGGTGATCGCCAGACTGATCCGAAACCGGGATGTACAGGACAGGGATGAAATTCGCAGATATCTTTATGGAAAGGTGGACGAACTGGCTTCTCCGCATTTGATGAAAGATGTGGATAAGGCAGTGGAGATCCTGCGGAATAAAATAAAGGAAAAAAAACGCATCCGTATTATAGGCGATTATGACATTGATGGGGTAGTATCGACCTTCATTCTGATCAAAGGACTGAAGCGTGCAGGAGCTCTGGCAGATACATATATTCCGGACCGTGTGGCGGACGGATATGGAATCCATGAGCACCTGATCGAAAGAGCAGTGAATGATGGGATTGACGTAATTGTTACCTGTGATAATGGAATTGCGGCGTACAATGAAATCACTATGGCTAAAGAGAAGGGAATGACGGTGATAATAACCGATCATCATGAAATTCCCTATAAAGAAACGGAAGATGGAAGAGAACTGATCCTTCCGCCGGCTGATGCCATTGTAAATCCAAAACAGCCGGACTGTAATTATCCGGAGAAAAGATTGTGCGGAGCAGTTGTTGCGTTGAAGCTGGTGACAGCTCTCTATGAGGCATGCGGGATTCCGGAAAAAGAGCTGGAAGATTTTCTGGAATTAGGAGCCATTGCCACGGTGGGAGACGTGATGGATCTTCAGGGTGAAAACCGCATCCTTGTAAAGGAAGGCCTGAAACGACTTTCCCACACTTCTAACAAAGGTCTCCGTGAACTGATCCGTGCCAATGGCCTGGAGGAGGGGCCGATCACTGCCTATCATGTAGGGTTTGTGCTGGGACCATGTATCAATGCCAGTGGAAGACTAGATACCGCTGCACGTTCCCTGAAACTGCTCTGTGCGGAGACGGAAGATGAAGCAGCAAAACTTGCCGGTGATCTGACTGCGCTGAATCAAAGCAGAAAAGCTCTCACAGAAGAGGGAAAGGAAGCAGCGATCCGTATTGTGGAAGAGACAGAAATCGGACAGGACAGGGTTCTTGTGATCTATTTACCGGACTGTCACGAAAGTCTGGCCGGAATTATTGCAGGACGTATCCGGGAAAAGTACAATAAACCGGTCTTTGTCCTGACAAAAGGTGAAACAATGGTGAAAGGCAGCGGACGTTCCATAGAAAGCTATTCCATGTTTGAGGAACTGGTAAAATGCGGAGATCTGATGGAACAGTATGGCGGTCATCCTATGGCGGCAGGATTATCCATTAAAGAAGAAAATGTGGAAGAGTTCCGCAGACGGTTAAACGAAAACTGTACTCTGACAGAAAAGGATCTGGCTCCAAAGATCCTGATCGATGTGCCAATGCCGGTTTCCTATATAAATAAGGAACTTGTGGAAGAGATATCCCTGCTGGAGCCTTTTGGAAAGGGAAATACCAAACCGATTTTTGCACAGAAGGGACTTCGGGTTTTAAGCAGCCGTATTCTTGGCAAAAATAGGAATGTGGCAAAGCTTCAGCTGTCAGACAGTACCGGCTGTGTAGTGGAAGCAGTATATTTTGGAGAAGCAGATGAATTTGTTGATAGAATAAAAAACTGTGGAAGTATTGCGGTCACATATTATCCTGAGATCAACCGTTATCAGGGAAGAGAGACCTTACAGATCGTAATCCGAAATTATATTACAGAATAACAGGAGAAAGTATCTCTAAAATGCACATCCTGACAGCGAGTAATTGACTGTCAAACAGGAAAGGAAGCTCTGTACTGGGCAATATGCAGTCCAGGACCTGTCGTAATTCCACGAGTTCTGTCGGGTTGCACATTGATTCCCTACAGAAAAAGTGCTATACTATCTAACATCTGATTGACAAATTAAACCATTGGAGGTTATTATGAAAAAAATAGAAGAATATGTAAGAAGTATCCCGGACTTTCCAGAGCCAGGGATTATTTTCCGTGACGTTACCAGCGTCCTTCAGGATGCGGATGGATTACAGCTTGCCATTGATTCTATGCAGGATTGTCTGGAGGGTGAGGAGTTCGATGTGATCACAGGTCTTGAATCCAGAGGCTTTATCTTTGGTATGCCGATCGCATATAATCTTCACAAACCCTTTGTTCTGGTCCGCAAAGCAGGAAAACTTCCATGTGAGACCGTTTCCAGAACCTATGATCTGGAGTATGGAAGTGCAACTATCGAGATGCATAAGGATTCCATCAAGCCGGGACAGAAGGTTGTTATTGTGGATGACCTGATCGCTACGGGCGGAAGCGTGGAAGCAGCCATCAAGCTTGTGGAGGAGCTTGGCGGCGAGGTTGTCAAGGTGGTTTTCCTTATGGAGCTTGCAGGTCTGAAGGGACGTGAGCGTCTCAAAGGTTATAATGTGGCATCTGTGATCTGTTACGACGGAAAATAATTTTTTGTCGGTGGAAGGGGATGTGAACTGTTGTAGTCATACGGCAGTATGAAATTGTGCACAGGCAGGTGGGATTTAATGGCAGAGACAAAAAATACGGAAAAACAAAACATTGAGATACAGAAGGAAGAAGAAAAAAGAGAGTCTGTCCGGAAGGCAGATGCGGCGGTGAAATCCATGCATGATTTTACAAGCCCTGAGGTTCTTTATCAGGAGCTGATAAAAAGTGTGAAGAAATATCATCCGTCTACAGATATTTCCATGATTGAAAAGGCCTATAAAGTGGCCAGTGAGGCACATAAGGATCAGAAACGTAAATCCGGTGAACCTTATATCATTCATCCTCTTTGTGTTGCAATCATCCTTGCGGATCTTGAGCTGGATAAGGAGACCATAGTGGCAGGTCTTCTTCATGATGCGGTAGAAGATACTTGGATGACGTATGAAGAAGTAGAAAAGGAATTTGGTTCTGAAGTAGCGCTTCTGGTAGATGGTGTTACCAAGCTGGGACAGCTGTCCTATTCCAAGGACAAGGTAGAGGTTCAGGCTGAGAATTTAAGAAAGATGTTCCTTGCAATGGCTAAGGATATCCGCGTCATCCTGATCAAGCTTGCGGACCGTCTTCATAATATGCGTACCCTGCAGTATATGAGACCAGAGAAACAGCAGGAGAAGGCAAGGGAAACCATGGATATCTATGCTCCCATTGCTATGCGGCTTGGTATTTCCAAGATCAAGGTGGAACTGGATGATCTTTCTCTTAAGTATCTGAAGCCGGATGTTTACTATGATCTGGTAGAAAAGGTTGCTCTTCGCAAAAGTGCCCGTGAGGAATTTGTTAATTCTATCGTGAAACAGGTAAAGCAGCATATGGAGGATGCCAATATCAGGGCACAGGTGGATGGCCGCGTGAAGCATTTCTTCAGCATCTATAAGAAGATGGTCAATCAGGATAAAACCATTGATCAGATTTATGACCTGTTTGCTGTACGCATCATTGTAGATACTGTGAAGGACTGTTATGCAGCTCTTGGTGTTATCCATGAGATGTACAAGCCGATCCCCGGCAGATTTAAAGATTATATCGCAATGCCGAAGGCCAATATGTATCAGTCTCTGCATACAACGCTTATTGGTCCTAACGGACAGCCTTTCGAAATCCAGATCCGTACATTTGAAATGCATAAAACCGCAGAATACGGTATTGCAGCTCATTGGAAATATAAGGAAACTTCCGATGGTAAGAAACCTGGAAAGAGTGAGGAAGAGAAGCTGAACTGGCTGCGCCAGATCCTGGAGTGGCAGCGCGACATGTCCGATAACCGGGAGTTCATGAGCCTTCTGAAAAATGATCTGGATCTTTTTGCGGACAGTGTTTACTGTTTCACTCCCCAGGGAGATGTAAAAACACTCCCAAATGGTTCTACACCTATTGATTTTGCATACAGCGTGCACAGTGCAGTAGGAAACAAGATGGTAGGTGCCAGGGTCAATGGCAAACTTGTTCCTATTGAATATAAGATCAAAAACGGTGATCGTATTGAGATCATAACATCCCAGAATTCTCAGGGCCCCAGCCGTGACTGGCTGAAGATCGTAAAGAGCACACAGGCTAAGAATAAGATCAACCAGTGGTTTAAGAAAGAACTGAAGGAAGATAATATCCTGAAGGGTAAGGACATGCTGAATCAGTATGCCAAGACCAAGGGCTTTAAACCAGGCATATATACCAAGCCACAGTATATGGAATCGGTAATGCATAAATATGGTTTCCGAGACTGGGATTCTGTATTGGCAGCGATCGGACATGGTGGCCTGAAAGAAGGTCAGGTGTTTAACAAGCTGGTAGAAGCCTATGAGAGGGAGCATAAGAAGAATCTTACAGATGAACAGGTCCTGGAGGCAGCTTCCGAATCACAGGAGAAGCTTCACATTGCCAAGAGTAAGAGTGGCATTGTAGTAAAAGGCATTCATGATGTGGCAGTTCGTTTTTCCAAATGCTGTAGTCCGATCCCGGGAGATGAGATCGTAGGCTTTGTAACAAGAGGAAGAGGGATCACCATTCATCGTACAGACTGTGTGAATGTGCTCAACATGCCTGAGATTGACCGGAAACGTCTCATTGAAGCAGAGTGGCAGATGCCGGACAGAGCGGATTCCGAGAAATACGAAGCGGAGATCCAGGTTTATGCAAATAACCGTACCGGACTTCTGGTGGATATTTCCAAGATCTTTACAGAGAGGAAGATCGATCTTCGTTCCATTAACAGCCGTACCAACAAGCAGGAACGCGCCACGATTTCCATGTCCTTTAATGTATGCAGCAAACAGGAACTGAATTCTCTGATCGAAAAGATCCGTCAGGTTGAAAGTGTTCTTGATGTAGAGCGAACAACGGGCTGACCCGATAAACGGAGGAATTTTTATGAGTAAACTTGAAATGCAGCAGTGTGTGCTGGGCCAGGTGTTTACCAACTGCTATTTTCTGAAAAATAAAGAGACCGGAGAACTGCTGATCGTAGACCCGGGAGACTATGCAGAAAAAGTTTTTCAGAAAGTATCTCTTATGCAGGGAAAACCGGTGGGGATCCTTCTGACACATGGTCATTTTGATCACATCATGGCTGTAAAGGAAGTGAAGGAAAAATATCAGATCCCGGTTTATGCATGCATGCAGGAAGAAGTGATGCTGGCAGAGCCCACGATAAATATGACTGTTGTTTATGGAAGTGCCTGTTCAATTAAGCCGGATGTTCTTCTGGATGACGGGCAGATCTTCGAAGCGGCTGGATTTTCCATTCAGATGTTCCACACACCGGGACATACCAAAGGAAGCTGCTGCTATTATATCAAAGACGAAGGTGTGCTTTTCAGCGGAGATACATTGTTTTGCGGCTCTGTGGGAAGAACCGATTTTCCTGGCGGAAGTTCTGCTGAGATCGTAAGAAGCCTTCACAAGCTTGTGGATACTTTGCCGGAGGATACAGAAGTATTTCCGGGGCATGACGCATCCACAACCATTGGTTATGAAAAGAGGTATAATCCATTTGTATAAGATTGGCATTTTGTTTCAGAACAGAGATTTTGAGCATGATGTGTATGAACTGATCAAAGCGTTTTATCCCGGAAATGAGATCGTTTCTCTTTATGAAGAGGATGATGCGGATTATGATATCCGCTTCCGGGTCTCACGTGATGAAGAAGGTTATACCATCAGTTACAACAACGGAATAGAGAAAAAAACAGCTCATGGGGCTGTGATAGAAGGGCAATCCAGTGGAGAAGCTTCGGATGCCCTTATTTCTTGCAATGATGCCCATGATATCCGCAGAAAAAATAAAGACGCGATCAAATACGCTCTGTATCAGATGCTTTCCAAAGTTACAGGAAAGACACTTCCCTGGGGAAATCTTACAGGCATCCGTCCTGTGAAAATGGCTATGGGAATGCTGGAGTCCGGAATGAAAAATACGGAGATCGCCAGATATATGAGAGATCAGTATCTGGTAAGTCCAGAGAAAACAGCTCTTGCAGTTACCATCGCAAATCGTGAGCGGGATATCCTGAAAAACATTGATTATGAAAACGGTTACAGCCTTTATGTTGGCATTCCTTTCTGTCCGAGTATCTGTCTGTACTGTTCATTCAGTTCCTATCCGCTGGAGAGATGGCGTAAATATGTGGAGGCGTATCTGGATGCGCTGGTAAAGGAAATCAGGGCTGTTTCCGGGATGATGAAAAACCGGAAGCTGGATACGGTCTATATCGGTGGGGGAACACCTACCACACTGGAGCCGGATCAGCTTCGGAGACTTCTTGGCGCGATCACGGAATATTTTCCCTGTGAGGAGCTGGAAGAATTTACGGTTGAGGCAGGAAGACCGGACAGTATAACCTTGGAAAAGCTTCAGGCGATCCGGGAGTTTCCGGTTACCAGGATTTCTGTAAATCCACAGACCATGAATCAGGAAACCCTGGATATCATTGGCAGACGTCATACAGTAGAACAGACAAAGAATGTGTTTCATCTGGCAAGAAAAGCCGGATTCGACAATATCAATATGGATCTGATCGTGGGTCTTCCCGGCGAAGATATCACAAAAGTGCAGCATACACTGGACGAGGTAAAAGCTCTCGGGCCGGACAGCCTGACCGTACATTCTCTTGCTGTGAAGCGTGCGGCAAGACTGAATATTTTCCGTGATAAATACCAGGAGATGACCTTTGAAAACAATCAGGAAATCATGGATCTGACTATGAAAACTGCCTACGAGATGGGAATGGGCCCTTATTATCTGTACAGACAGAAGAATATGAAGGGGAATTTTGAGAACGTTGGGTATTCTGAGGTTGACAAAGCAGGGATTTACAATATACTGATTATGGAGGAAAAGCAGCCGATCATCGCACTGGGTGCAGGTGGTTCCTCCAAGCTTGTGTTTGATCACGGACAGCGCATTGAGCGTGTGGAGAATGTGAAGGATGTTGTCAATTATATCACACGTATCGATGAAATGATCGAGAGAAAACGCGAGGGCATTGCAAAATGGCTGTAGACGGAAAGGAGAGACGGATCCTTGAAAAGCGTACAGAAGATAAGTGAAACTACGCAGGACCGGATCCTGGAAATGGATCTTTCCGCAGAGCTGAAACATGGGGTTGTTGTCAGTAACCTTGCCTATGATGTGGCAAAGGAGCTTGGTCTTGGCGAGAAAGAATGTTATCAGCTGGCTATTGCCGGAATGCTCCATGATATAGGCAAGCTGAAACTGGAAGGATACATTAATGGCCAAGAGCAGAATCCGATGGTCATTGAAGAATTGAAGTATGTCCGCATGCACTCCACATTAGGTTACGAGATCCTGAAAGACCAGGGATATTCCGATTATGTTCTGGAAAGTATTCTTTATCATCATGAGAATTTTGACGGCAGCGGTTATCCCTGCAACAGAAGCGGAAAGGATATCCCTATGGGTGCAAGGATCCTGAGAGTATGTGATGTATATGCGGCTTTGAGTATGGACAGACCATATCGGAAAGCTCTGGAAAATGATGAAGTTTTAAGACTGATGATCGATGAGATTAAAAACTTTGACATGCAGGTGTTTCTTGCATTTCAGAGGGTGATTCATAAAGGAGGAAACTATGGCATTAAAAAAGAAACCGGTTACAGGAATGAAGGACATTTTACCGAAGGAAATGGCAATCCGTAACTATGTGATGAATATGATCAGAGAGACGTACGGAACCTTTGGTTTTTCCGCAATTGAGACTCCCTGTGTAGAACATATTGAGAATCTCTGCAGCAAGCAGGGCGGTGAAAATGAAAAACTGATCTTCAAGATCATGAAGAGAGGCGAGAAACTGAAACTGGATACTGCAAAAACAGAGAATGATCTGACAGATTCCGGACTTCGCTATGACCTGACCGTACCGCTTTCCAGATATTATTCCAATAATGCAAACGAGCTTCCAGCTCCGTTTAAGGCACTTCAGATGGGAAATGTATGGAGAGCTGACCGTCCGCAGAGAGGTCGTTTCCGTCAGTTTATGCAGTGTGATATCGATATCCTGGGTGAGCCGACCTATCTTGCTGAAATCGAGCTTGTACTTGCAACTACAACACTTCTTGGAAAACTGGATTTCCATAACTTTACGATCCGTATCAATGACAGAAGGATCCTGAAGGCAATGGCTCAGTACAGTGGATTCCCGGCAGAGAGCTTTGATACTGTCTTTATTATTCTTGACAAGATGGATAAGATCGGCATCGAGGGAGTTGCAGAGGAGCTTGAGAAAGAGGGCTTTGCGAAAGAGAGCATTGACACTTATCTTGGACTTTTCCGTGAGATCACCAACGATGTTGAGGGTGTCCGTTATATTAAAGAAAAACTTTCTGATGTTCTGGAAGCAGGTATTGCAGAGGATCTTGAAACGATCATCAACACTGTAGAATCTGTAAAAACAGCAGACTTCAAAATGTCCTTTGACCCTACACTGGTACGTGGAATGTCCTATTACACAGGTCCGATCTTTGAGATTTCCATGGATGAGTTCGGCGGAAGCGTCGGTGGAGGCGGACGTTACGATGAGATGATCGGTAAATTTACAGGAAATAATACCTGTGCTTGCGGTTTCTCCATTGGATTTGAGAGAATCGTTATGCTGCTTCTTGAGAGAGGCTATGAGATTCCAACCAAGAATGGCAAGAAAGCATATCTGATCGAGAAGAACATGCCGGCAGACAAGCTTCTGAACATCCTGAAACAGGCAACTGAGGAAAGAAGTGCAGGTACACAGATCAATATCTCTATCATGAAAAAGAACAAAAAATTCCAGAAAGACCAGCTGGCAGCAGATGGTTATACAGAGTATGTAGAATTTTTCAACAGAGACTGAAACTGCCCGTCTGAAAACGGAGATAGCAGAGTAAATTAAAATGACTATGAAAAAAATAGTCAGAGGAGGATAAAGAGATGGCTGAAAGCATGCAGGGACTGCACAGAACTTGCCGATGTGCAGAAGTGACCACAGAGATGGTCGGAAAAGAAGTAACATTAATGGGATGGGTGGCAAAAGCCAGAAATAAAGGAGGTCTTGTATTTGTGGATCTTCGTGACCGTTCCGGGATCATGCAGCTGATTTTTGAGAATGGCAGCATTGACGAGGAAGGCTTTACAAAAGCAGGTAAACTGCGTAGTGAGTTTGTTATTGCTGTAACCGGTACCGTAGAGAAACGTGGAGGAGCAGTAAACGAGAATCTTGCAACTGGCGAGATCGAGCTTCGTGTAAAATCCCTCCGTGTTCTTGCTGAGGCAGATGTTCCTCCATTCCCGATCGAGGAGAATAGCAAGACAAAAGATGAGATCCGACTTAAATATCGTTATCTTGATTTAAGAAGACCAGATCTTCAGAGAAATATCATGATGAAGAGCAAGGTTGCCCAGCTTACAAGACAGTTCTTTACAGAAGAGGGATTCCTTGAGATTGAGACACCGATGCTTGGAAAGAGTACTCCTGAGGGAGCCAGAGACTATCTGGTACCATCACGTGTTCATCCGGGAAGCTTCTATGGCCTTCCACAGTCTCCGCAGCTGTACAAGCAGCTTCTGATGTGCTCCGGATTTGATCGTTATATCCAGATCGCAAGATGCTTCCGTGATGAGGATCTTCGTGCTGACCGTCAGCCGGAGTTCACACAGATCGATATGGAGCTTTCCTTTGTTGATGTAGACGATGTTATCGATGTTAACGAGAGATATCTTGCATTCCTGTTCAAAGAAGTTCTGGATATCGATGTAAAACTCCCGATCCAGAGAATTACCTGGCAGGAAGCTATGGATCGTTTTGGTTCCGACAAGCCGGATATGCGTTTCGGTATGGAACTTCATGATGTCAGTGATATCGTAAAAGACTGCGGATTTGGTGTGTTCACAGGTGCGCTTGAGAACGGCGGAAGTGTTCGTGGTATCAATGCAGAAGGTCAGGGCGCAATGCCGAGAAAGAAGATCGATAAGCTTGTTGAGTTCGTAAAAGGTTATGGTGCAAAAGGTCTTGCATACATTGCCATTGCAGAGGACGGAACCAGAAAGTCTTCTTTCGCCAAGTTTATGACAGATGAAGAGATGGATGCTCTTGTAAAAGCTATGGACGGCAAGCCGGGAGATCTTCTTCTTTTTGCAGCAGATAAGACAAAATTGGTATACGATGTACTGGGAGCACTCCGTCTTGAGCTTGCAAAACAGATGGATCTTTTAGATAAAAATGAGTATCGTTTCGTATGGGTAACAGAGTTCCCGCTTCTTGAGTGGAGCGAGGAGGAGAACCGTTTTACAGCAATGCACCATCCGTTCACCATGCTTATGGAGGAGGATCTTCCGCTTCTTGACACAGATCCGGGAAAGGTTCGTGCAAAAGCATACGACATCGTTCTTAACGGAAATGAGATCGGCGGCGGCAGCGTGCGTATCCATCAGGATGATATTCAGGAAAGAATGTTTGAGGCACTTGGCTTCACAAAAGAAGCTGCACATGAGCAGTTCGGATTCCTTCTGGATGCCTTCAAATATGGAGTTCCGCCACACGCAGGACTTGCATATGGCCTTGACAGACTTGTTATGCTTATGGCAAAGGCAGATACGATCCGTGATGTTATTGCATTCCCGAAGGTTAAGGATGCCTCCTGTCTGATGACTCAGTCTCCTAGCCAGGTAAGTGAGGCACAGCTTCATGAGCTGGGACTTGACCTTGAGCCGCAGAAAGAAGAGGAAGAATAAAAGATCATGCAGCCGACAATCTATACATTTCTGATCGTTTGTCCACTTGTATTTCTTGCCGGATTTGTAGATGCTGTAGCAGGCGGGGGAGGACTGATCTCCCTGCCTGCTTATCTTTTGGCCGGAGTTCCTGTACATAATGCTGTTGCCACCAACAAGCTGTCATCAGCAACAGGAACATTGATCTCAACTGTCCGTCTGTGCAAAAATAAATTTGTGGACTGGATCCTGGTGCTTCCATGTATTCCAATGGCACTCCTGGGATCTTCCATAGGAGCTCACCTTGCGCTTATAGCCAGTGATAAGCTCCTGCGTTATATGCTGATCCCGGTTCTTCCGGTGGTTGCTTTTTATGTGCTGCGCAAGAAAAATATGGATGAGAAGGGTGGCGAGATCGCCAGAAAAAAACAGATCCTGCTCTGTGCCGTATGCTCTCTTGCTGTAGGATGCTACGATGGATTTTATGGACCAGGAACAGGAACTTTTCTCCTGCTTTTGTTTACAGGATTGGGAAAAATGAGTGTGGCAAAAGCTTCCGGTACCATGAAGGTTACCAACCTCTCTTCTAATGTAGCGGCTCTTGTTGTATTTCTGCTCAGCGGAAAGATTGTGATCATGCTTGGAATTGCAGCGTCAGTGTTCTCGATCGCAGGACATTATACCGGTGCAGGTATGGTTATGAAAAACGGAAGCCGGATCATACGGCCTATTATTCTTATAGTCCTTGCATTGCTTTTTATAAAGATCATATCCGGAATATAAAAAAGAAGAATATAAAAAACCCGTGAAGATCACGCTTTCCTGTCAGAGAAAGCAGATATTCACGGGTTTTCTAGCTTTTATTCTTTATTCGTTATCTTCGGTAGAATCTTCAGGAACCGGTGAAGCGGTAAGAGTTCCGAAGATGGCATTGCCTAGTTCGGTACCTGCATTCTCAAGCTTCCAGGATGCACCATCGTTTGTGAGATGGAAGGTAGCAGTGGCAGTTATGGTTGCCTGATTATTCCTGATACTGTCCAGAAGCAGTTCATGTGATTTGTTGTAACGCTTCTGGGAACCGTCGATCACTGCATCAGCAGAAGCCAGATAAGTATTCAATTCTTTTTCGTACTGTGTAAGAATGGAATTACTGTCAAATGTGGTAAGCTCTGCGTCCACTTCAGCAAGATATCCGGAAACAGAGGTGCTTGATATTTTGTAGTTAAAACAGGAGTGAAACTGTTCCATAAGGGCAGAGGCAATGGCGTTTTTTGCCGAATCTGAAGTGTTCAGAATGGAATCCAGCCCTAAATAATTAGCCATCTGCTTTACATCCATTTCCTGAAGCGTTTTCAGATAGACGGTAAGCGTTTCGGCAGGCGGCACAAGATCAGGATCGGACAGATAGGTGATAAGGCCACCGACCAGATCATTTTCGAGAGAGGAACTGTGCGTAATCTCCCAGTCAGGTTCTGAAGAAGATCCAAGATTGTTTAGTTGGATGGAAGTATTGCGTTCTACAGAACTGTACGTGTTATTCTTGAGAAGCTTGTACAGGAGCAGATAACGCTGCTCCAGGGAATTTCCGTTATCATTTTCTTTACCGGAGGCGGTTTCCAGTATTTCTTCCTGAAGGCTTGCAGAAACAAAATCACTGGCAAGAGCTTCAGCATCCAGAGTAGTAAGCTTAAGCTGCGCAGAAGCATTTTTTTCGTCGCTATCAACGGATATATCCAGGATTTTGTAATCGAAATTCTGAAAGAAGAGAGAAAATACTTCTTTTATGTCAGCAGAAAGCTTTGTGCTGTCATCAGAATCCGGAAACAGTTCCTGATAGGATATGTACTGCATGGTTGTTTCAGAGTCCAGATTTTTAAGAAGATCCAGATCTTTTTTGATCGCCTTCTCCGCATGAGCTTTGGCCGACTGGGAGCAGCTACATAAAAAAACTGAGAGAAGAATGATCATCAAGAAAGCCAGCAGATGTTTCACTGTCTTCATATTGTTCTTTCCTTTCAAAAAAGTTATATTACAACATTTTAGCAGATAAAGTACCGAAAGTCAAAATATCGCAAAAATGGAGAAAAAGGAGACTTTTTTATGAAAAATCTGTGAAATCTGCATCGTTTTCTTCAGGGACTTTTCTTTTTAGAGTGAATCTGCTATGATGTTTGAAGCAACAGATAGTTTTAGTACGATGCTGAGAAAAGGGGACAGATATGAAAAAACGTATTTTGATCGCACTTGGGGTCCTTGTACTTGCAGCCGGTATCGGAGCCGGTGGATGGTATTATTATACACATCATGCAGGGTCCGCAGGAGGCAGCGATATTGTATATGTAACAAAGATAAGCAAGCTTTCGGAAATGGATTCCGGAGTGGAAAACCGATATGCAGGTGTTGTGGAACCGCAGGAAACGGTTCAGGTAAAGATCGAAAGCGGTCGAAAGGTAAAAGAAGTTCAGGTAAAGACCGGTCAGGAAGTCAAGAAAGGGCAGCTTCTTTTTCAGTATGATCTTGGAAGTATCCAGCAAAGTCTTCAGGAAGCACAGCTGGCCTTGGATCGCCTGAAAAACGAACAGTTAAGTATATCTGATCAGATCACTACACTGGAAGCTGAGAAAAAGAAAGCTACAGCAGATAATCAGCTTTCCTATACAATAGAGATCGAAACACAGAAAATGAATCTCAAGAAGAATGAATATGATCAGAAAAGTAAACAGGCAGAGATCGATAAGCTTTCCCAGGCAACGCAGAATACCGAGGTGCGCAGTGAGATCGATGGAGTGATCCAGAAGATCGATACCTCCAAGATGGGCAGCGATGATTCTGAGGGCGTGGAGGATACGCTGACAGAAGGCACGACGGATTCCACAGATTCCAGTTCCGGAGACAGCTCCGGCAATGCATTTATCACGCTCCTGAGTACAGGTGCTTATCGTGTAAAGGGAACGGTAAATGAAATAAACCGTGATTCGATCATAGAGGGAACTCCTGTGATCATTCGTTCCAGAGTGGATTCTTCAAAAACCTGGAAGGGCACCATGGGCTCTGTTGACCTGGATAATTCTACCAGCAACAGCAGTTCGGATATGGCAATGTTCGGAATGTCCAGTGCCAGTGATGATCAGACATCATCCAGTACCTATCCGTTTTATGTGAATCTGGATTCATCTGAGGGTCTGATGCTGGGGCAGCATGTGTATATTGAACCGGACGAAGGACAGGATGAGAAGAAGTCCGGTATCTGGCTGAACGATTATTTTATCGTGGATGCGGATACAGACAGCCCATATGTCTGGATCGCAAACGGTCAGAACAAGCTGGAGAAGAGAGATGTCATATTAGGACAGTATGATGAAGATCTTGGGGAATATGAGATCGCAGACGGACTTTCTGAAAAAGATAAGATCGCATTTCCGACAGATGAGCTGAAAGAAGGTATGTCTGTCACAGAAGGTACTGCAGATCAGACTACAGCGGCGATGTGGGATGATTCCGAGGATGATGAAAGTATTGATGATTCTGCGTACACGGAAAGTGATGGCTCAGAGCCTGAAATGATCGAAGATGGAGCGATCGACAGTGACATGATGGATGCGACAGACGATATTTCTTCGGGAGATGACCTTGTTCCGATGGAAGGAGCGCCGACAGAATGATTTTGGATTTAAAAGGAATATATAAGGATTATCAACAGGGGAAAATGACGGTACCTGTATTGAAAGATGTAGATTTTTCCATGGAGGAGGGAGAATATGTGGCGATCATGGGACCTTCCGGTTCCGGAAAGACTACACTGATGAATATTATCGGATGCCTGGACAAACCTACCAAGGGAACTTTTCTCCTGAATGGAGAAGATATTGCCAAATGTACAGAGAATGAGATGTCAGATATCCGTCTGAAAACGATCGGATTTGTATTTCAGAGCTTTCATCTCCTTCCAAGGCAGAGTGCGCTGACAAATGTGGAACTGCCGCTGAATTATGCAAGGGTTCCCAAAAAGGAGCGCCGGGAACGTGCACGAAAAGCTCTGGAGCGTGTAGGCCTTGCCGACAGGGTGGATTTTAAGCCCAACCAGCTTTCCGGAGGACAGATGCAGAGAGTGGCTATTGCAAGAGCAATCGTAAACAATCCCAAGCTTTTGCTGGCAGATGAGCCTACTGGGGCACTGGATACGAAATCGGGAGCACAGGTTATGGAACTGTTTCAGAAGCTGAACGATGAGGGAGTTTCTGTGCTGATGATCACACATGACCCGGAGATCGCGGCACATGCCAAACGGGTTGTTATGATCCGTGACGGTGAGCTGCAGGAAAAGAGGTGATAGAATGAAAGTGGTGAAGAGAGTGATCGTTGGTGTACTGGTTGCGGCATTGGCAGCCGGAGGAATCTACACAGGGCTTATGCATGTGAAAGAATCCAAGGTAACAGAGGTGCCGGTAACCAGCGTCAGCAATCTTCAGACGGACTGGTATTCGGAGACAACACTGGATGGAACCATCACCACGAATGTTTCTCAGAATGTAAATATGGATAAAGATATGATCATCGAGAAAATATATGTATCCCAGGGTGATGATGTAAAAAAAGGCGATAATCTGATCTCCTTTGATATGACACTTGTAGAGATGGAACTGAATATTGCAAAGCTGAAACAGCAGAAGCAGGAGCAGGATCTGACCAAAGCACAGAACCGTCTGACAAGTCTTCAGAATGGAGGTCCCATCGAAGACAGTACAGACAGTACTGATGATACGGACCTGAATCTTACAGGTGGTGATACAGGAGGTGACGGAGAAATGACAAATACCGATACACCTTCCGGAAGTGACGGAGACGAGGATATGCAGTCAACTACTGGTTCCGCGGCTACTGCAGATGGCAGCTATCTTGCAGCGGTTTCCTCCAAGCCATTACTTCTCAGTGCCTTTACAGATACAGAAGGAGATCTTGAAGATTCTGCAGAGAAAGTTACCGAAGAAATGCCGTCCGGAGAAACGACGGACAGTGAAACAGAGCAGATGACCGGAGATGACACAGCGGATATGGAAGAGGATACAACTGCATCCGATGAGGATCTGATCATGGATCCGACTTACCAGGATCCTACTGTCAATGATATTACAGACGGAGAAACTACGGACTGGGGTTCCGGAGAAGATGACACCCCAACGGTATCTCCGACACCGACTCCCACACTGGGACCCAATGAGCTTCCTGATCCAAATATAACAGAACCGGAAATTCCGGGGATCACAGATGGTGAACCGGAATTTTATCAGAAGCTGGATTATACTTCTCAGCCGTTTACAGGAACCGGTACGGAAGAAGATCCCTATGTTTTTCTTGTAAGCAGTGCCAAAGGCAAAGTTACGGTGATGGGATCCTTCTTTAACAGAATGGCGGGATACAGTGAGGATGGAACCAAAGTGGTCCAGAAAGGCGGCAGCTGGTTCCAGCTGGAGTTTCATGAGAATGATACCATTGCTGATTTTCAGGACAGAACACTTTCCTGTACAGGATATTATCTGATCGATGGAAGTCTTCTTGAAAATCCGGTATATATGTATGCGGAAACAGAATTTACACTGGACGAGGCTTCCAAATATGACAACAATGATGATGAGATACCGGATGACAGCGGTGATGGAGATGACGGTACTGATGGCACAACCATGTCAAGAGAGGATGCGATCAAGATCCAGAAAAACAAGATCGCAAGTTTGAAACTGGATATTGAGGAAAATAATCTGAAAATCACTAAGCTGGAGAACAAAATAAAAAACAAGCTGATAACAAGCAAACTGGATGGAACGGTTGCTTACATCGGAGATGAAGTCACAGGTTCTTATAATGGAGATGCTTTTCTGAAAGTAAAAAGCAAGGATGGTTTTTATGTTACCGGAACGGTCAGCGAACTGATGCTGGATCAGATGAAGGAGGGAACACTTCTTCAGTGTACCAGTTATAATTCCGGCAGCTTTGAGGCGAAGGTACTGAATGTATCCGATTACCCGGTGGATTCTTCAAATGCTTATTATGGTGGAGATTCTAATCCCAATGTATCGTATTACACCTTTAATGCAGAGATCACAGATCGTTCATTGCAGTTTACCGACCAGGATTATGTGACGGTATCTCTGAAGTCAAATAAACTTGCCGAAGGCAGTATGGTTGTGATGAAGGCATTTATCCGTACGGAAAATGGAACCAGCTATGTATACAAAGACGTGAAGGGAACACTGAAAAAGCAGCAGATCACAGTGGGAAGCATTGTAAACAGCGGATATTATGCAGTTGTAACTTCAGGTCTGAAATCCGATGATCTTCTTGCTTTCCCATATGGTGATGCCGTGAAGGAGGGAGCCAAGACAAAAGAAGTGACTTTGGATGATATGTACAATGAATAAATAACAGGAAGGAGAAATTTCATGTTTGAAAATATACGCCTGGCTTTTCAGGGAATATGGTCACATAAGATGAGATCCTTTCTGACCATGCTGGGTATTATTATTGGTATTGCATCTATTATTGCAATTGTATCTACGATCAAAGGTACCAGTGAGCAGATCAAGGAAGATCTGATCGGGTCCGGAAACAATACCGTACAGGTTATGCTCTATGACGGAGACAGTACATACGATATGGATTATGGTTCTTACGGAAGCTCGGCCACACCGCCGGTTATTTCTGATTCCCAGAAAACGGCGATCGGAGACTTGGATCATGTGATCAGTTCTACATTTTATTACAGTAGCCAGTCTGCCAGTGTTTATTATAAAAACACAAGCTTTCAGGGCGGAACCGTGTACGGGATCGACAGCAATTATCTGAAAACGATGGGATACCTGGTCCAGTCCGGGCGGGGATTTGTACAAAAAGATTATGACAGCTACCGAAAGGTTGCTCTTGTGGATTCCAATGCTGCACAGAATATTTTCGGAAGTGAGAGCCCTGTAGGGAAAACCATTGAGGTGGGATCAGAACCGTATATCATTGTAGGTGTGATCACTCAGAGTGAGGACAGCATGCCGAAGATCAATACGATTTCTGAATACGAGGAATATTCGCAGACGATCATGGGAAGCGTGATGATCCCGGATACTACCTGGCCTGTTGCATTTAAATTTGATCAGCCGCAAAATGTGACAGTCCGTGCAGACAGCACAGATAATATGAGTTCTGTAGGAAAAGCAGCAGAGGATATTCTGAATACAGGAATCCAGAATGAAAAAAACAAATCGAACTTTAAATATAAAGCGGAAGACATTATGGAGAAGGTTAAGAATCTCCAGAAGCTCAGCGAAAGTACCAATCAGCAGCTGATCTGGATCGCAAGTATCTCCCTGCTTGTTGGTGGTATCGGTGTTATGAATATCATGCTTGTATCTGTCACAGAACGTACCAGCGAGATCGGACTGAAAAAAGCTATCGGAGCAAGAAAAAAAGTGATCCTGGGACAGTTTCTGACGGAAGCTTCGGTGCTGACCAGTATCGGAGGAATCATTGGTGTGGTCCTTGGGATCATCCTGTCAAAAATGGTGTCTCAGGTGTCAGGAGCACCAACAGCCATCAGCGTTCCGGCAATTATCGGTTCTGTGGTATTTTCCATGCTGATCGGTCTGATCTTCGGACTTCTCCCATCTGTAAAGGCAGCTAATCTTAATCCGATCGATGCCCTTCGCAGTGAATAAAAAGATATACATACATATAGCATCTGCAATTGCCGGAAGGATTCCGGCGGCAGATGCTTATTTTTATATCTGAAAGTATTGTTCAGGTTTTATGAAGCTCTGCGGTCTTTATTTTGTCACTTTTGCTGTATATATGACAAAAAAAGAAAGTATAAATAGAGTTTTTACAGGTTTTTTAGAGATCATAAAAAAATCGTGGCAGAATCTTTGGATAGTGTGATATAATACATCATAAGTGGGCAAATATAAAAACAGAAGGAGATAATTTCATGAAGGTTTTGGAAGGTAAATCTGTATTTTCCGGTATTGCGATCGGTAAGATCTCAATCCTCCAGAAAGTTGACGCCAGTGTTAAACGTGTTCACGTGGAGGATCCGGAAGAAGAGGTAAAGCGTGTGGAGGCAGCCAGAGAGCAGGCTATGGCACAGCTTCAGAAGCTTTATGACAAGGCTCTTCAGGAAGTTGGAGAGTCCGGAGCGGCAATCTTTGAGGTTCATCAGATGATGCTGGATGATGATGACTATCTGGATTCCATCCACAACATTATCCGTACAGAGTCTGTAAATGCAGAATATGCGGTTGCAACAACTGGTGATAACTTCTCATCAATGTTCGCACAGATGGACGACGATTATATGAAAGCAAGAGCAGCTGATGTAAAGGATATCTCAGACCGTCTGGTACGTGTGCTTTCCGGCCATGGAGATGGAGAGCTTGAAGCATCCGAGCCGGTGATCGTAGTTGCAGAGGATCTTGCACCAAGTGAGACTGTACAGATGGATAAGAGCAAGGTTCTTGCTTTTGTCACAAGAAAAGGTTCTTCTAACTCACATACTGCGATTCTTGCGAGAACCATGAATATTCCGGCGCTGATCAATATTGAATACGATGAGTCCATGGACGGTAAGATGGCAGTCGTAGACGGAAAGAGCGGAAATCTGATCGTTGAGCCGGATGCAGAGACCCTTAAAAAATATGAGGATATGCGTGCCGATGAACTTGCACAGCGTGCAATGCTCAAAGAACTGAAAGGTAAAGAAACTGTTACCAAGAGCGGTCGTAAGCTCCACCTTTATGCCAACATCGGAAGTACAGGTGATGTTGCGAATGTACTTGCCAATGATGCGGAAGGCATCGGACTTTTCCGAAGTGAGTTCGTATACCTGGAAAAAGAAGACTATCCTACAGAGGAAGAGCAGTTCCAGGTTTACAAGACCGTAGCTCAGAATATGGCCGGTAAAAAAGTTATCATTCGTACTCTGGATATCGGAGCGGACAAGCAGATCGATTATTTCAATATGGCGCATGAGGAAAACCCTGCAATGGGATATCGTGCGATCCGTATCTGTCTGGACCGTCCGGAAGTATTTAAGACACAGCTGAGAGCACTTTTCCGCGCAAGCATGTTCGGAAATATTTCCATCATGTATCCGATGATCATCTCTGTAACAGAGGTGAAGCAGATCAAGGCCATTGTAGCAGAAGTAAAAGCAGAGCTTAAGGAACAGGGGATCCCGTTCCGTGATGACGTGGAGCAGGGTATCATGATCGAGACTCCGGCAGCTGTTATGATCAGTGATCTTCTTGCAAAAGAGGTTGATTTCTTCAGTATCGGAACCAATGATCTGACCCAGTATACACTGGCTATTGACCGTCAGAATGCAAAGCTTGACAACATTTATGATTCCCATCATGAGGCAGTTCTACGTATGATCCAGATGGTTGTGGATAATGCACACAAAGAAGGTATCTGGGCCGGAATCTGTGGTGAGCTTGGTGCGGACACTACACTTACTGAGAGATTTGTAGAGATGGGACTGGACGAGTTGTCCGTATCTCCGACATTTGTTCTTCCGGTTCGAAAGATCGTAAGAGAAATGAAATAAAACACAGATCATAAATATATAAGGATATTTTTGATAAATAGTGTGACAGCTGCTGTGCATAAATATTTGTATGGCAGCTGTTTTTTTAGTTACTGTTCACTGGTAATATTCCGCGAGGTGTTTTTTGTGAGCGAAGGTCACAGAAAATTTCCAATTGTGATATAGAAAAAAATATGATACACTAACATCATGGCTTTCTACAGCAGTTCAAAGAATTAGTCCATCAGGGGCTGATGTATTAATTCTTTGAACTGTGAGATAACAGACCAGGAGGAGAGAAAGAATGGGCAAAATTGCCATTGTAACAGACAGCAACAGCGGTATCACACAGGCCCAGGCAGAAGAGCTTGGCGTTTATGTGATACCGATGCCGTTTTATATTAATGAAAAAATGTATCTTGAAGGTGTAACTCTCACACAGGAAGAGTTTTATGAGAAGCTTAAGAAGGATGAACCAATCTCCACATCTCAGCCAAGTCCGGCTGATCTCTGTGATCTGTGGGACAAGCTTCTGAGAGATTATGAGGAAATCGTTCATATTCCGATGTCAAGCGGATTGAGTGCATCCTGTTCTACTGCAATGGGACTTGCTATTGATTATAATGGTCGTGTTCAGGTAGTGGACAATCAGCGGATTTCCGTAACACAGAGACAGTCTGTAATGGATGCTAAGATGCTTGCCGAGGCAGGAAAAAGTGCTGCAGAGATCAAGAAGATCCTTACAGATCAGAAACTCGATTCCAGTATTTATATCACACTTGACACCCTGAAATATCTGAAAAAAGGTGGCAGGATCACACCGGCAGCAGCAGCCATCGGAACGGTTCTGAACCTGAAGCCTGTACTTCAGATCCAGGGAGAGAAGCTGGATGCCTACGCCAAGGTCCGTGGCAAGAAGCAGGCCAAACGTGCCATGCTGAAGGCAATGAAGAGTGATTGGGAAACACGTTTTAAGGAATACGCATCTGACGGTGAGATGTGTCTTCAGGCTGCTTATACAGGAAATCTGGAAGAAGCAGAAGAATTTAAAAAAGAGATCCAGGAGGTATTTCCGGGAATGGAGATACATATGGATCCCCTTTCTTTAAGTGTTGCCTGCCATATCGGTTATGGTGCCCTTGCAGTCGCATGTTCAAGAAAAGTGACGTTATAAGCATAAAATACAGAAACAAAGATATGAGGAGTTTGAAACATGAAGAAGATTATGGAACAGATGGCGGAAGAACTTTCCGCAGCATTTGAAAAAGCAGGTTATGATCCGTCCTACGGAAAAGTTACTGTTTCCAACAGACCGGACTTATGTGAGTATCAGTGTAACGGTGCTATGGCAGGAGCCAAAGCATATCACAAGGCACCGTTTATGATCGCTGATGATGTGGTAGCACAGCTGTCAGACAGCCGGATCTTTTCCAGAGCAGAAGTTGTAAAGCCTGGATTTATCAACCTGGATGTGAAACCGGAATTTGTTGCAGAATACATGAATAAGATGGCAGAGGACGAGAAGCTTTCTGTTGAGATTGCCAAGAATCCGAAGACGATCATTATCGACTATGGCGGACCAAACGTTGCCAAGCCGCTTCACGTAGGACATCTCCGTTCTGCGATCATCGGTGAGAGCATCAAGCGTATCGGACGCTTTGTAGGACATAAGGTGATCGGTGATGTACATCTTGGAGACTGGGGCCTTCAGATGGGACTGATCATCACCGAGCTGAAACACCGGAAACCGGAGCTGGTATATTTTGATGACAGCTTTACCGGTGAATATCCGGCAGAAGCACCGTTTACTATCAGCGAGCTGGAAGAGATCTATCCATGTGCCAGTGGGAAGTCCAAAGAGGATGAGGCTTACCGTAATGAGGCACTGGAGGCAACCCACCTTCTTCAGCAGGGAAAACCCGGATACATGGCTCTCTGGAATCACATTATGAATGTATCTGTAACAGACCTTAAGAGAAACTATGCGAATCTGAACGTAGATTTTGACCTCTGGAAAAAAGAATCCGATGCACAGCCATACATTCCGGATATGGTAGAGGATATGAAGAAGCGAGGATTTGCCTATGAGGATCAGGGCGCTCTTGTTGTAGATGTAAAAGAAGAGAGTGATACCAAGGAGATTCCTCCATGTATGCTTCTGAAATCAGACGGAGCTTCTCTCTATACGACCACAGACCTTGCTACTATCGTAGAGCGTATGAAACTCTTTCAGCCGGATGAGATCCTTTATGTTGTTGACAAGCGTCAGGAGCTGCATTTTATCCAGGTATTCCGCTGCGCAAGAAAAACCGGTCTTGTAAATCCGGAAACCAAGCTTTCCTTCCTTGGTTTCGGTACCATGAATGGAAAAGACGGTAAACCGTTTAAGACAAGAGAAGGCGGTGTTATGCGTCTGGAGAACCTGATCGCAGACATTGATGAGGAAATGTATCGCAAGATCGTGGAGAATCGTAGTGTAAAAGATAAAGATGCAAAGGATACTGCCAAGATCGTAGGACTTTCCGCAATCAAATACGGAGATCTTTCCAACCAGGCGACCAAGGATTACATCTTTGATGTTGACCGCTTTACATCCTTTGAGGGAAATACAGGTCCGTATATCCTTTATACTATCGTTCGTATTAAGTCGATCCTGAACCGTTATGTACAGGAGGGAGGAGATTTAAGTACAGGTAAGATCCTTCCGGCAGTCAATGCCAGTGAGAAGAACCTGATGCTTCAGCTTTCCGGCTTTGCGGCAATGGTTGAGAACGCTTTTGAAGAAAAAGCACCACATAAGATCTGTGCATATATCTATGAGGTATCCAATGCATTTAACAGCTTTTACCATGAGACCAAGATCTTAAGCGAAGAGGATCAGGCACAGAAGGAATCCTTCCTTCAGCTGCTCCAGCTTACAAGAAGAGTGCTTGAGACAAGCATCGATCTTCTTGGATTCTCTGCACCGGATCGTATGTAAGGTATAGCTTTGCAGATACAAACACTATGAATAATGACAGACCGCCGGATAAAGAGACATTTTTGTCTGCTATATTCGGCGGACTTTTTTATATAGAAAGTTCTTTGCAAAAAGAACAGGACGTGCTATAATAGGACTTATCCTAAACGAGGGCAGATCACAAATATCTGCCTGACTATAAGTTATCTGTTTTTTTTCAAACCGGAATTCACCGGATTATCCCAAATCAATAAGAAACGTAATCATAAATATTGTCTGACAGAAATGAGAGGAAGGTGATCTGTCTGATCGGAAATGTTCTGAAAGAACGTTATTGCATTGTAGAACAAATTGGACATGGCGGAGGTGGAAGCCTTTATCTGGCAAAAGATATGGAGCTTGGTATCTGCCGTGCAGTGAAAGAGATACCGATCGCAAAGAAAAAAGAAGCCAGACTCATGCAGCATCTGGAATATCCTGCAATACCGAAGATTATCGATTATGTGGAAACAGGGGAGTACTGTTATCTGATCATGGAATATATCAAGGGTCAGTCGCTGGGAGAACTTCTCCGTTCAGGAAAACGGTTTTCTTTACGGGAAATCCTTGCTCTGGGAAAGGAGATTGCCAGAGTATTGGAATATCTTCACAGTCGGAAGCCACCGGTCTGTTACGGGGACCTGAAACCGGATAATCTTATGTTTTCTGAAACCGGGCATCTGTATCTGATAGATCTTGGAAGTGCCATGTTCGATCATGGAAAAAGAAAACAGATCTGTGAAGGAACGAAAGGCTATGCGGCGCCGGAGCAGTATCAGGGCTACTTAAGACCGGGAAGTGATATTTATGCTCTGGGGAAGACCCTGGAAAAGCTTTGCGGAAAAAAGAAATGGCAGTGGATTTTATATCCGGATTTTTTCTGGCTTCTGTTCCGATGTACCAGAAAACAGGAAAAATACAGATATTCGGATATGTCAGTGGTTCAGAAGAAAATCCAAAAGCTGGAAAACAGATATCGGATGATCACTTGGAGAAAACGATTTCTGGAAGCGGCAGCTGCAGGGATTCTGATAGGAACACTGATCTTGATAGCAGGATTGCTGAAAACGGAAGAATTTTCTGTGGCGATCTCAGAAGTAACAGATTTGTATTACGAAGCCAGACAGTATCCGGAAGACTCAAAAGATCGGGAAAAGTGCTGTATGGCAGCGGAAAAGAGACTCCAGAGGTTAAGTAGAAATTATGGGGAAAAAGAACAGCAGCGTCGTATTGAGCTATTGCTGGCATGGAATGCGGAGCTTTTGTGTGAACCGGAAAAAGCGGCTTTATATTATGAAAATCTTCTTCTGTATGATGCAGAATATCCTGTGGCTTACGGAGAATATGGGATGTTTCTTATTCGGACCGGGCAGAAAGAGGCCAGCAGAAAGCTGTGGGAAGATTATAAAAAGAAAGAAAAAGCGGAATTACTGGATGACAGTGAAAGCAGAAATCTGCAGCTTTGGGAGGAGATTAATGAGAAAAAGAAGAGAAAGTGATCAGAAAAAACCAAAAGAAATGAAAATTACTAGTAGGAAAACCTGTTTTATTGTTTTGTTTCTGCTGGTCTTATGCAGATGGATGATCCCTTCCATTGCTGTCTATGGATTTGATGTGTCAGGAATGGATAGTTTTGATACCGGCGGATTTGATATGAATGTGGGAGAAGGAACCGGACAGCTACCGGAAGACTGGGAAGAAAGCTATGCAGGAGAAGGAAGTGATGATAGTAATTGGAACAGAGAAGAAGGAAATACTGAGGAGTATTCCGCTGCCTGGGCAGAATCAGAGAATGATCAGGAGGAGTCTGCACAATGGAATTTAGATTTTCAGACAGATGAGGTACGTTCTCAGGAAGAAAGCTTTATGGAAAATGGAGAAGATCCGGGGGTCGGGGGAGAAGGCTATGAAGTTCAGGAACCGGATATCAGACAAGATGAAAATCCGGGGATAACTATTCCGAAAGAAGCAGAGATAGCTGATACGCTTGCGGAAAAACTGACGGAAACGCCGATACCAACAAAACTGCCAATACTGACTGAACAACCAATCCCCATACAGACAGTGACAGCAAGTCCATCTGTAACGTTGACTCAAAAACCAGTTCGAAAGTCAGTGACAGATGCATCAAAGAGGGAGAAGAAGCAAAATCCGGCATTATCTTACTATCGGACAGAACCAACAGGAACGTCGGATAGGAAAAAAGAAAAAGAGCAAAAACCGGTGATCCGAATGAAAACAGACGGTAACAGGATCCGGATAGAGATCAGTCCGGATATTCCGTTCCAGATCCTTTCATTTCGGATCAATGGAAAAGAATGTGATTTTTACTGGCAGGGAAAAAAGCTTCTGGCGGAATTACCGAAAAAAAGCAGAAATCCCTGGAAAGCAGAACTCATGGGTTTTGTGAAATCCGGGAAGCTGTACTATGAAACCATGGACTTACCAGAAAAACAGTGATACAATAGGCATACTTACTGATTATTTTATACAACAGGAGGAATTTATGTATAAGGCAATCTTTTTTGATCTGGACGGAACACTGACAGAATCCGGAGAGGGGATTACGAAATCTGTACAGTATGCACTGGAGAAGCTTGGAGTTTCGGCACCGGAGCTGGAGCCATTGAAGGTTTTTGTGGGTCCGCCGCTTCTGGAACAGTTTATGAAATATGCGGGATTTGATAAAGAGACAGCGCAGAAGGGAATCGAATATTACAGAGAGCGGTATTCAGAAAAAGGAATGTATGAGAATACCGTTTATCCGGGCGTGGAAAACACTCTGGCAGAACTGAAACGTCGTGGCTACAGAATGGCTGTGGCGTCTGCGAAACCGACCTTTTACGTAACACAGATCATGGACCATTTTAATCTGAGCCGGTATTTTGAGGTGATCGCCGGGACGGACCTCAATGGACCGAAAGTAACCAAATCTCAGGTGATCGAGGAAGCTCTGGAAAGAATGAGCCTTTCTGACCACCGTGACCAGGTGATCATGGTGGGTGACAGAGAACATGACATTCTCGGAGCCAGACGATGCGGGATCCAGTGTGTGGCTGTATCTTACGGATATGGAAGCAGAGAAGAACTGGAAAAGGCACAGCCTCTTCAGATCGTAGCTTCCGCAGATGAACTTCTGAATTTTTTCGTCTGACCCCTCTGCACAGACAGAATATTTTTCAAATAGTGTGGAGGGAGCTTTATCCGGCAGGAATCCATTATCTTATCGGACAGATCCTCGGAAGCGCCGTGCTTCTCTGGCTGACAGGGCATGTCGGCAACGCACAGGAAAGGTACTATAGTTATACGCTGGTGATCACCGGACTTACCGGAGTGTTGGTTATGTTTCCGGCAGTATATTTTTACCGGAAGGATCGTATAGGAAGGCTGATTGGCGGTTTGACTTCCGTTGAGGAACAAAGGCTATCTATTCCTGAAATGCTGCTTCTTCTTGCTGCTGGAGCCGGATTTGCCCAGTATGCCAATGTGCTGGTGGCGATCCTGCAGAACTGGATCTCATCCAGCTATGGAGAGACGATGACGAAGATTACCTCAGGAAAGAGTTTGTTTATGATGATCTTCTGGATGGGGATCATAGCGCCTGTTGCAGAAGAAATGATCTTTCGCTGGCTGATCTATCTGCGACTTCGGGATCACTTTTCTGTACTGTTTTCCGCTGTGATCTCTGCGGCGTTTTTCGGAATTTATCACGGAAATGTCCTGCAGGCTGTGTATGCGTTTGTTCTGGGAGGGATTTTTGCGTGGTTTCTGGAGATGGGCGGTAATAAGTGGACCAGTGTGCTGATGCACATCGGAGCCAATACCTGGATACTTATTTTCAGTGAATACGCCCAGACTCTGGTGGAAAAAGCCGGAGCAGGAAGCCTTCTGATGATCTATGGCGTTTTTGCGGCAGCGATGATTGGAGGATATCAGTATTTTGCACGCCGGGGAGAAAAACGTGGCTACCGGGCTGTCTGATCCAATGTGGAACACGAATGTCTGCCTGCTACTGGATCAGGCAGAGTGATAGATGAATATTTGCTTTACAGAGAATCTGTAGTGGAATCATAGTATAAGGATGCCATTACAGATTTTTTTATAAAAATATGCCGGAATCTTTTGCTGCCGGTAAATTTATATAGATTTTATATTTATTTAAGAGACCATTTCTTGCGTACCTTTGTATCATGTGCTATCATAAGTGTATTAAAAGAATTAATACACTTAATACACAGATTACAGAGAAAGGAGCGTCGTATGTTATTCTTGGACTATCAGGACAGACGTCCCATTTACGAGCAGATCGTAGAGAAATTCCGGATGCTGATCCTGTCAGGAGCTGTGGAGCCATCTTCCAAGATGCCGTCTGTGCGGCAGCTGGCCGTGGAATTATCCATCAATCCCAATACCATCCAGCGGGCATATATGGAACTGGAGCAGCAGGGGCTGATCTGTCCGGTGAAGGGAAAAGGCAGTTTTGTCACAGACAGCAGCAGGATCAGGCAGATTGGTATGGAAGAAACCTTAAGTGAGCTGAAAAAGATCACAGAAAAGGGAATGGCTCTGGGAGTAGGGGAGGAAGAAATGATCGGTGTGATCCGCTTATGCTATAAGGAGGGAAACAATGATTGAGATAAAAAACTGCAGCAAAGCTTTTGGTAAGATACAGGCAGTAAATAAGGTCACCATGGATATCGGGGAACGGGAGGTTTTTGGACTGATTGGCTCCAACGGTGCGGGAAAAAGTACTCTGCTCCGTATCATGGCCGGGATCATCCGTCAGGACAGAGGAGAGGTGCTGATGGATGAAGAACCGGTTTTTGAAAATGAAAGGATCAAAGAGCATTTTTTCTACATCCCGGACGATGCATATATTCCGGCAAATTACAATGCTCTGGACATGGCAGAATTTTACCGTTGTATTTATCCGGGATTTCAGCAGGCGCGTTTTGAGACAATGATGAAGCAGTTTCATCTGGATGGAAAACGAAAAATCAGCACTTTTTCCAAGGGAATGAAGAAACAGCTTCTGGTGATCCTGGGAATCAGTACAGGAACGAAATATCTGTTTTGTGATGAAACCTTTGATGGCCTGGACCCGGTAATGCGCCAGGCAGTAAAAAGTATTTTTGCATCGGAGATCATGAGTCGTGAATTTACGCCGGTGATCGCTTCCCACAATCTTCGTGAGCTGGAAGATATCTGCGATCACATCGGGCTTCTTCATCAGGGAGGAATTCTCCTTTCCAGAGATCTGGAGGATATGAAATTCCACATCCATAAGATCCAGTGTGTACTTACTGACAAAAAGAAAGAAGAAGAATTAAAGAAAGAGCTGGATGTTTTGAAAACAGAGCATCAGGGCTCCCTGCTGCTTATTACTGCAAGGGGAACAAGAAGAGAGATCATGGAGAAGATACAGGCAAAAAATCCTCTTTTCTGCGAAGTGCTCCCACTGACTCTGGAAGAAATATTTATCAGCGAAACGGAGGTGGCAGGCTATGAAGTCAAAAATTTATTCCAGTGAGTATATGAAATCCTCTTCTAAAGGACAAAGATGGATCCCGGCATTTGCCATGATCGCATTTCTCCTTGCATTTCCGGTAGCGGAACTTATTCTGATGGGAAAATGGAATGAGCGCAGTTATACTCAGAGTCAGCTTTCCTATCTGTATTCCAGCCTGTGGAGCAGTGACTTTCTCACAATGGGAGCAGCTGTGGCTGCGGTAACCGCATGTTTTGCAGCAGTAAGCGGCTTCTGGTATCTGTATTCCCCGAGAAAAGTGGATTTCTATCACAGCCTTCCGGTAAAGCGAAGTGCACTGTTTCTGCACAGAGTATTGTTGGCTGTTCTTTATTATCTGGTGCCATATGTGATCATGGAATTTGCTGCGGTATGCATCGGGGCAGCCAGAGGATATTACAGCCTTTCCATTATGAAAAAGGCACTGATCCTGCTGGTGCTCCATCTCCTGATGTATCTTCTGGTGTATTTTTCCACAGTGCTGGTGATCGCCTGCACCGGTACCATGTTGATGGGAGCACTTGCATGGGCAGGGCTTTTTACCTACAGTATCGTTCTGGCAGTGATGCTGCAGTTAAGCGGACATTTATTTTTTGATACCTGGTACGAGGGCAGTTACGGAATTCTGGCAGCAGTGCGGAATCTGGGATCTCCTCTTATGGTGATCGTAAGCTTTATAGATAGATACAGCAGCGGAAGCTTTGGAAAGCAGTTGCTGATACTGATCCTCACGCTGTTTATCATGGCAGCACTTTCCTGGATGGCATTTTGCAGACGAAGGTCAGAGAATACCGGAAAAGCTCTGGTATATACCTGGATGGAGCCGGTCTTAAGTGCCCTGATCACAATACCATCCGGACTGGGGATCGGTCTGATCTTTTATATGATTCCGGAAGATTCATCCAAAACAGCATGGTGGATCTTCGGAATGATACTGGGAACGATCCTGGTCCATGGAATTCTGGAAGTGATCTATGAAATGGATTTTCGCAGATTTTTCCGCAGAAAAGTGCAGCTTATGATCCTTGGAGGTGTTGTGGCAATCTGTGCGCTGACCATGAAAATGGATCTTCTGGGATATGACAGTTATTTTCCGGCTTATGACAATCTTCAGGGAGTTGTGATAAATGTAAGCAATCTTTCATATACAGAGCAGCTTTGCAATGTGGAAAAAAAAGAAAGCGGAATCTATAAGATCCGGTATACTGCCACCTCAGACAATAGTTCCGGTCTGCTGGATCAGCCGGTGATGAAGAGTAAAGCATTGTATAACAGTCTGAAGGATATCAGGCTTCAGAATGAAAAAGAAAAAAGATCCGGAAGGCGTATGTATGTACGCTACATAAATAAACAAGGGTTCAGTGTCTGCAGAAGCTATAGTGTATCTTCTGCACAGGCGCAGAATCTTATGGAAGCCCTGTATGATGAGCAGACATGGAAAGAAGACAGATATTCATTTTTCCAGCTGGACAAACAGTATCTGAAAGAGGTTACCGGTATTTTCTGTGACGGAGATATTCATTCTTTATTTGAAAAAAATGCAGAGAAGCGTCAGGCACTGGCAGAGGCACTGAGAAAGGACATTCTGGAAAACGGCGGTCAGACAGTAAAAGACCAGCCATGTGCAATGCTGATGTTCGATTATACGGGAATTCCGTCAGAAGGCTACATGGATGAATGGGGAATGAATGTACCGGCTGTGCAGGAAGGAGAGAATGTGTCCACCTCCGTTCTGGTGTATCCGTCATATAAGAGAACACTTGCAATTTTGGAAGAAACAGGATATCCTCTTTCTATGGATGAGCTGTCTGTTGAGTATATTGATGTTTATTACTTCAGCTCCGAAGCTGCCGGCGAAGATGATGAAGCTTTTTCCGACACTGAGCCCATTTCGGATCTTGAAGAAACAGAGAACGGTTATAAAGTCCGTTACGATAAAAAGGAACAGCTGGAAGCCCTGAAAAAATGTATCCGTCCATCACAGCTGGTAAACGGATGGACTATCTGGAATGCAGATGCCACAATGGAAGTGGTTCTGGAAGGACAAGAGAGCACCGGCGGGGATTCCGGACTTTATATGACATTTGTCGGTGAGATCCCGGATTTTATCAGAGCAGATGCAAAGGCAGCCCATGTAACAGAATGGGAGGTAAATGATTAATGGAAAAACCAGTCCGGCTGGATAAATTTCTGGCAGATGCCGGCGCAGGTACAAGAAGCGAGGTAAAAAAATACATACAGAAGGGTCAGGTGCAGGTTAACGGGAAATCTGTGAAGAAACCGGAGCTGAAGGTAACAGAAGAAGATCAGGTGGTTATGAACGGGCAGGAGCTCCATGCTGCACCGGAATATGTATACTATCTTTTTAACAAGCCGGCAGGCTGTGTCAGCGCAACGGAGGACTTCAGAGATAAAACGGTTCTCGACTACATTGAAGAGAAAGACAGAAGAAAGGGTCTTTTTCCGGTGGGACGCTTGGATAAAGATACAGAAGGCTTTCTTCTGATCACAGATGACGGTCCTCTGGCACACGAGCTTCTTTCTCCGAAAAAGCATGTGGATAAGACCTACTATGCAAAAGTATCCGGGAAAGTGACAGAAGAAGATGTCGTGAAGCTGGCAGAAGGCGTGGATATCGGGGAAAAAGATCTCACACGACCGGCAAGGCTGGAGATCCTTTCTACCTGGGAGTCCGGCACAGAATCTGCAGAAGCCGGTAAGAACTGGGAATCTGAGATCCGACTTACCATCCACGAGGGAAAATTCCATCAGGTAAAACGGATGATGGAGGCACTGGGAAAAAAAGTAACTTATTTGAAAAGACTATCCATGGGGCCGCTGGCGCTTCCTTCAGATCTTCCGACAGGAAAATATCGTTCGCTCACCGAAAAAGAGCTGGAGCTTCTGAAGTCTGCCGGAAACCGCTGAAAAACAGAAAAAAATTGGAAAAATCCCCTTTACATAAGGGGATTTTCTATGCTATAATTCAGAAGTTGCAAAAATAAGCACGCACGGCGATTCTATAAGGATGGTGCCCTACGGTGTGAGGATGGGTCCAGAGAGAAGGCGACCTGTGCGGAAGAATTTAACCAAAAAGGAGAAAAGACATGAGCGTTATTTCAATGAAGCAGCTTTTAGAGGCAGGTGTTCATTTCGGACATCAGACAAGAAGATGGAACCCTAAAATGGCTCCGTACATCTACACAGAGAGAAATGGTATCTATATCATCGATCTTCAGCAGTCTGTAGGAATGGTTGACGATGCTTACAATGCAGTAGCAGATATCGTTGCCAACGGTGGACACATCCTTTTCGTAGGAACTAAGAAACAGGCTCAGGATGCTATCCGTACAGAGGCAGAGCGTTGTGGAGAGTTCTTCGTAAATGAGAGATGGCTTGGTGGTATGCTTACAAACTTCAAGACAATCCAGAGCCGTATCGCAAGACTGAAAGAGATCGAGACAATGGAAGCTGACGGAACATTCGACGTACTTCCTAAGAAAGAAGTTATCGAGCTTCGCAAAGAGCTTGTTAAGCTTCAGAAGAACCTTGGCGGAATCAAAGAGATGAAGAGAATCCCGGATGCTATCTTTATCGTAGATCCTAAGAAAGAGAGAATCTGCGTACAGGAGGCTCATACACTTGGAATCCCGCTTATCGGTATCTGCGATACTAACTGTGATCCGGAAGAGCTTGACTATGTGATCCCGGGAAATGACGATGCTATCCGTGCAGTAAAACTCATCGTTTCCAAGATGGCTGACGCTGTTATCGAGGCTAAGCAGGGAACTGCTGAGGCAGATGGCGAGATCGAGGCTGAGTCTGAGGAGTTTGCAGCTACAGAGGAATAATTCGTATAAACAGAATATTTCAGGAGGAAACGAACAATGGCTATTACAGCAGCACAGGTAAAAGAGTTAAGAGAGATGACCGGCGCCGGAATGATGGATTGTAAGAAAGCTCTTACATCTACAGATGGTGATATGGATAAAGCAGTTGAGTTCCTGCGTGAGAAGGGTCTTGCTACAGCACAGAAGAAAGCAAGCCGTATTGCAGCAGAGGGTCTTTGCAAAACTCTAGTAACAGAGGATGGAAAGAAAGCAGTCGTTGTTGAGGTTAATGCTGAGACAGACTTCGTTGCAAAGAACGAAAAATTCCAGAGCTATGTTGCAGATGTTGCAGCACAGGCACTTAACACAACAGCAGCTGATATCGATGCTTTCCTTGCTGAGGCATGGGCACTTGATACAACTAAGACTGTAAAAGAGGCTCTTGCAGCTCAGATCGCAGTAATCGGCGAGAACATGAACATCCGTAGATTTGCTCAGGTTGAGGAGCAGAACGGATTCATCGCTTCCTACACTCATATGGGTGGAAAGATCGGCGTTCTTGTAGACGTTGAGACAGATGTTGTTAACGATGCTGTTAAAGAGATGGCTAAGAACGTAGCTATGCAGATCGCAGCTCTGAAACCGCAGTACACAAGCGACAAGGAAGTAAGCGCTGACTATATCGAGCATGAGAAAGAGATCCTTATGGCTCAGATTCAGAACGACCCGAAGGAGTCCCAGAAACCGGCTAAGGTTATCGAGGGAATGATCACAGGACGTATTAAGAAAGAGCTCAAAGAGATCTGTCTTCTTGACCAGACATACGTAAAAGCAGAGGACGGAAAACAGTCCGTTGCTAAATACGTAGAGCAGGTAGCAAAAGAGAACGGCGCTAAGATCCAGATCAAAGGCTTCGTTCGCTACGAGACAGGCGATGGTCTTGAGAAAAAAGAAGAGAACTTCGCTGAGGAAGTTGCAAAGCAGATGGGTAAATAATCTGATATCTGCAGATCTTTAATAAGATCCATAAAACCCTTGAAAATCCAGTATTTTCAAGGGTTTTTCTTATATTATCCACTTCATATACTACATTATAAAATATGGATAGACTATAGTAACAGGAAGTTGCTTTTCAGAACATGGATCTATCTTTATAATAGGATAATGGAGGTGACGGCTATGGAAACAAAAAATGTAATCTTAAAACTTAGAACGGAAAGAGGAATGTCACAGGACGAGCTGGCAGATAAAATCATGGTAACGAGACAGGCTGTATCACGCTGGGAAAATGGAGATACCGTTCCGAATACTGATACACTTAAGCTCTTATCGAAAGAATTTGATGTATCGATCAATACGCTTTTGGGAGAACCCAGAAAGCTGATCTGTCAGTGCTGCGGGATGCCAATTGATGATGATTCCATATTGGGACGTGATAAGGATGGCACATTAAATGAGGAGTATTGTAAGTGGTGCTATGCAGATGGAACATACACATATAATGATATGGATGAATTGATTGATGTTTGTGTAAAGAATATGGTAAATGAAAGCTTTACCGAAGAACAGGCACGCACTTATCTGAAAGAAATGCTTCCAAAGTTAGATTACTGGAAAAGGTATGAGGAACTTAGTGACAATGGGCAGTTTGAAGAGTTTAAAATGCAATTGATAAATGAAATAAATGATTTACATATAGATGGACTTCCAAGGGTAGACAGACTGAATGCACTTGTAGGTAAATATGTAAATCTGGAATATGCACTGCCAAATGGACAAAAAGTGAAATTTCTGGATGACCAGAAAACTTATCTGGGAAATCAAATGGAATCTGAATTCGGAGGGGACAGATACTTCGGTATTCTGGCAAATATGGATTTTATTATGATATGTACATATGAGAAAGACGGTGAAAATCCTGAATTGGTTATATACAAAAAAAGATGAGTATAGTATGCGGATTAGTGATTAGTTTCGTTACCGTTCAATGATAATATTCCGCATGGAATGAGTAAAATAAAAATTCCGCTTTACAAATGACAGATAAAGTATTAAAATAAACAAAAAGATATCTTCAGGGCAGGGTGTGATTCCCTACCGGCGGTAGAGCCCGCGAGCCGAAAGGTATGATCCGGTGAGATTCCGGGGCCGACAGTATAGTCTGGATGGAAGAAGATGATAGTACAGTTGATTTTTGTATGAATGAATGTAGTATCAGAGCTCTGAGATGGTGATCCATTTCAGAGCTTTTTATGTAGGAAATAATCAGACATTCATTTATTGATCATATGTAACAGATCAATTCCACCCTGCAGATATTTCTGCAGGCTTTTTTTGTATTTGGCACATCGTTTTCGAAATAAATATACCACTCACTTGCCTGTGAATCCGATTGCACAGGTCTAAAAGCCTCGGCGCACCAGGCAAAGAACAGGAATAAGAAAGAAGGAATAAAAATGACGGATCAGGAATATATGCTTCGGGCGATTCAGCTGGCCAAAAAAGGAGAAGGCTGGACGAATCCCAATCCGATGGTAGGGGCAGTGATCGTAAAAGACGGAAGGATCATCGGGGAAGGCTATCATAAAAAGTATGGAGAACTTCATGCGGAACGTAATGCAATTGCTTCCCTCACAGAATCAGCAGAAGGTGCGGTGATTTATGTTACGCTGGAGCCTTGCTGTCATCATGGAAAAACACCTCCATGTACGGAAGCGATCATTGAACAGAAGATCAGAAAAGTGGTGATCGGTTCCCGAGATCCGAATCCGAAAGTGGCAGGAAAAGGTGTACAGATGTTAAGGGAAGCCGGTGTAACAGTAGTTGAAGATTTTATGAGAGAAGAATGTGATCAGCTGAATCCGGTTTTTTTCCATTATATTACTACGAAAACCCCATACGTGGTGATGAAGTATGCCATGACACTGGATGGGAAGATCGCAACGAAGACAGGAGCATCAAAATGGATCACCGGAGAAGCGGCAAGAAAAGAAGTACAGCATATGCGGCATCAGTACATGGGGATCATGGCAGGTATTGGAACTGTGCTTGCAGATGATCCGATGTTGAACGTCCGGGTAGAAGGCTGGAAAAGTCCTGTCAGGATTGTGTGCGACAGTAAGCTCAGGATCCCGCCGGACAGTCAGATCGTAAAAAGTGCGGAAAAGTACCGGACGATCGTGGCTTATGCAGATCAGAAAAATACAGAAGAAAAAATAAAAATATTACATACCATGGGAGTTGAGACCATTTACTGTCCGGATGAAAAGGATCAGATAGACCTTAAAAAGTTGATGACAGATCTTGGAAACAGGGGTATTGACAGCATCCTCCTGGAGGGAGGCGGTACGTTAAATGACAGTGCCCTGCGAGCCGGAATTGTAAAGGAAGTACAGGCTTTTGTGGCACCAAAGCTGTTTGGTGGTGTGGCCGGGAAGACACCGGTAGAAGGTATCGGAGTTGAATTCCCGTCTGAAGCAGTAGAACTGAAATATACAGATATCTGCCAGATCGGTGAGGACATCCGGATAAGATGTCAGGTGTGTGAGAAAAAACAGGAGGAATCATGTTTACAGGAATCGTAGAAGAGAAAGGAAAAGTCCGTTATATACAGCTGACAGGAGAATCAGGGATCCTGGCAGTGAAAGCCCGGAAAGTCCTGGAAGGGACAAGGATCGGTGACAGTATTGCTGTGAATGGTGTGTGTCTGACAGTTACGTCGATCCAGCCGGACGGATTTACTGCCGATGTGATGGCAGAGACGATCAGAAGAAGCAGTCTTGGCAGTTGTAAAGCTGGAAGCCAGGTAAACCTGGAACGTGCAATGGCTGCAGATGGCAGGTTCGGGGGACACATAGTAAGCGGTCATATTGATGGGACTGGAGTGATACGTTCCATGCTCCGGGAAGAAAATGCCATCTGGGTATCAATTGAGACATCGCCACAGATCTTGCATCTGATCGTGGAAAAAGGATCCGTTTGTATTGATGGGATCAGCCTGACAGTTGCAAGGGTTGATGAAACTGGTTTTCAGGTGTCGGTCATTCCACATACAGGAGAAGAAACCACCCTTTTGGAAAAGGTGCCGGGGGATCTGGTTAATCTGGAAAATGATGTGATCGGAAAATATGTAGAAAAATTGCTTGGCATCAGAAAAAACGAAGAAGAGAAAAAAGAATCCGGAATTACGATGGAGTTTCTTGAAGAATTCGGGTTTTAGAACAGGAGGATATACAGTATGTCACAAAATTATCAGTACAACACAATTGAAGAGGCACTTAGGGATCTTAAGGAAGGAAAAATAATTCTGGTCACAGATGATCCGGACAGAGAAAATGAGGGAGATCTGATATGTGCGGCAGAGTTTGCGACCCGGGAAAATATTAATTTCATGGCGACTTATGCAAAGGGTCTTATCTGTACACCGATGAGTGCAGAAATTGCGGCGAGATTGAATTTTCCGCCGATGGTTGCTGAGAACACGGACAATCACAGCACAGCATTTACCGTGGCAGTGGATCACGCAGATACAACCACCGGTATCTCTGCGGCAGAACGCTCCTATACCATTATGAAGTGTGTGGATGATCAGTCAAAACCGGAGGATTTCAGAAGACCGGGACATGTATTTCCGCTTATTTCCAGAAAAGGCGGGGTTCTGGTACGAAATGGCCATACGGAGGCAACAACAGATCTTATGAGACTTGCCGGACTGAAAGAATGCGGCGTGTGCTGTGAAGTTATGAAAGAAGATGGCACTATGATGCGTACATCACAGCTATGGGAAATGGCAAAAGAGCATAACCTTACATTTATTACGATTCGTGATCTGCAGGATTATATAAGAATACATGAAAAGCATGTAAAGGAGGAAGCAGCTGCAAACCTCCCAACGCAGTACGGTGATTTTAAAATGTATGGCTATATCAATGACATTACAGGAGAGCATCATCTGGCACTGGTAAAAGGTGATCTAGGAGATGGTGAGGATGTGCTTTGCCGTGTACATTCGGAGTGCCTGACAGGAGATGCATTCGGATCGCTCAGATGTGACTGCGGCCTGCAGCTGCAGACAGCGATGCGCCAGGTAGAGGCGGAAGGCAGAGGGATCATTCTGTATATGAGACAGGAAGGCAGAGGAATCGGACTGATCAATAAGATCAAAGCCTATGCGCTTCAGGAACAGGGATATGATACCGTGGAGGCTAATGTGAAGTTAGGGTTTGCACCGGATCTCAGAGAGTACTGGGTTGGGGCACAGATACTGTCAGACCTTGGTGTGAAATCATTAAGATTACTGACCAATAACCCGGATAAAGTCTATGGGCTTGGCGAATTCGGGCTGAAGATCAATGAGAGAGTACCATTGGAGATTCCGGTACAAAAATATGACCGGAAGTATATGAAAACGAAGCAGGAAAAGATGGGTCATATTTTTAAGGAAATAAATTTATAAAAAACAGCAAATAGCAGGAGGAAGAAAAAATGAGACAGATCAATTTAGTAGAAGGAAAAGTAGTAGCACCGGAGGGAATGAAGGTTGGTATCGTGGCAGCGAGATTCAATGAGATCATTGTGAATAAATTATTGGGAGGGGCAGTCGACGGACTGGTAAGACATGGAGTAGAAGAAGAGAATATTACTGCAGCATGGGTGCCGGGAGCATTTGAGATCCCGCTTACAGCACAGAAAATGGCACAGTCAGGAAAATATGATGCAGTTATCTGCGTGGGAGCTGTCATTCGTGGAGATACTTCACATTATGATCTGGTGTGCAATGAATCTGCCAAGGGGATCGCACAGGTTGAACTTGCAACAGGGATCCCGGTCTTATTCGGAGTGATCACGACTGAGAATATCGAGCAGGCTATTGCGCGAGCAGGAAGCAAAGCAGGTAATAAAGGCTATGATTGTGCGTTATCTGCGATCGAGATGGTCAATCTGATGAAGCAGCTCTAATAGATAGGGAAATAAATGATGACAAAAACAATCATATTCGATTATGATGGAACGATCCATCATACCATTGGAATCTATGAACCGGCATTTCGTGAAACCTATCAGTGGCTGACAGAACAGAAGGCTGCAGAAGAACGGGAGATAGGCTCGGCGGAAATTGCCGGCTGGCTGGGATTTAACAGTAAGGAGATGTGGAATACATTTTTGCCGGAGCTGGATCAGAGCTATAAAGAGCAGGCGAGCAGGATGGTAGGAGAACTGATGGTCAGACAGATCAGGAAGCATAAGGCAGTGTGGTATCCGGGAGCAGAGGAGATGCTTACAGCCTTGAAGAACCGGGGATATCATCTTGTGATCTTAAGTAACTGTAAAGCTTCCTATCGTGAGGCGCACTGGAAGGAATTTGGGATGGAACGATGGTTCGATCATTTTTATGACTGCGAATCGTATGGATTCCGTCCAAAGACAGAAATTGTGCAGGAAATCATCCGGGAATATACAGGCCCTTATCTGGTGGTCGGAGACAGGAGGCAGGATCTGGAATGTGCCAGAGCCTGCAAAAGCCCATTTATAGGATGCCTGTATGGATATGGTGAGAGCGGGGAGCTGAACGGAGCAGATCGTCTTGCAGAACATATAGAGGATATACCACAGTTGGTGATATGAGGATGAGCTCAGCTTTATCCGAAAGCAGAAGCTGTACACTGACAGAAGGCATAGGACTGACGGGAACGGCATAAATATTATAAAAATCCGAAGGATCCTGAAATATGATTTCCCTCAGTCTATGTATGATCGTAAAAAATGAAGAAGCAGTTCTTGAGAGAATTTTAAAGCCGGTTTCTCAGGTGATGGATGCGATCCTGATCGCAGATACCGGTTCTTCAGACAGAACAAAAGAGATTGCGGAGCAGTATACGTCGCAGGTGTTTGATTTTCCCTGGTGTGATGATTTTTCTGCTCCGCGTAATTTTCTTCTGGAAAAAGTCCGCACCGATTACTGGATGTGGCTGGATGCGGATGATGTCCTGGATGAAGAAAATCTGGAAAAACTGAAGAGTCTTAAAGAAACTCTGGATCCCGGAACAGATGTTGTAATGATGGAATATGCGGCAGGGTTTGACCAGAGCGGGAGAACAACATTTTCTTATTTTCGGGAGCGGATAATGAAAACATCCAGAAATTTCAGATGGAATGGGGCAGTTCATGAAACTGTGATTCCGGAGGGAAATATCATTTATTCAGATGTGGTGATCCGGCACCGGAAATGTGGAAAAGGTGATCCGGACCGTAATCTTCGCATTTATGAAAAAATGCTGGCAGGAGGAGAAACGCTGGAACCCAGACATCAGCTTTATTATGGGAGAGAACTGTATTATCATCAGCGTTATCCGGAGACAGAGGCTGTGTTGGTGGAGTTCCTGAAAAATCCGCCCGGATGGCTGGAAAATAAGATCGATGCCTGTTTTGTACTTGGACAGTGTTACCGGAAAATGGGAGAAAAAAAGTACGCACTGGAAGCTTTTCTGTACAGCCTGACTATGGATGTGCCGAGGGCGGAAATCTGTTGTGAGGTCGGAAAGATTTTTCTGGAAAGAGAGCTTCCCAGACAGGCTGCCTACTGGTACGGGCAGGCGCTCACTGTGCCTTCAGATAAGAAAAAGGGTGGATTTTTTATGGCTGAGTGTCATGGATTTGTGCCATATATGCAGCTTTGCGTTTGTTATGATAAAATGGGATGCCCGGAGCAGGCATTCTTTTTTCATAAGAAAGCGATGGAACTGAAGCCGGAAGATCCGGGAGTATTGTATGACCAGAAATATTTCCGGGAAAAATATGGTCTGTCATAAAATGAAAGACATATTTATTATATTTTCCTGGCAGGGTACAGGCTTGCGGGGATCCTATGCACAGGTAAAAGCTGTTGTCATATACTGTAGGGAAAGTTATTTTCCTATGAGGTGATCGAAGAATGCTGTTCAGGCATCGAAAACGTAAGGAAATGGAAATGCAGCAGGACAGTCATGAGGATTTGTCCTGTATGTCCTGTTATGGAAATCATAGTTCCTGTGGATGTGACAGATGTGGAGCAAGAGGCTGCCCAGGCCCTGTGGGACCTACAGGACCAACCGGTCCCAGAGGCTGTCCGGGAGTTCCGGGTCCTATGGGTCCTCAGGGACCGCAGGGGGAACCGGGAATACAGGGATATACGGGAGCCACGGGCCCGGCTGGAGCAACGGGTCCAGCGGGAGTCATCGGTCCGACGGGAGCAACAGGAGCCACCGGTCCTGCAGGAGTAACAGGTCCGACGGGAGCAACGGGAGCGACAGGAGCAACAGGAGCCACGGGTCCAGCGGGAACGACGGGGGTAACAGGTCCGGCTGGTGCGATCGGAGCCACGGGTCCAGCAGGTCCAACAGGAGCAACAGGAGCCACCGGCCCTGCCGGAACAGTAACCCCGGCAGCTGCTGTTGGAAATGCAACAACGGTAGATGATATTGTGGAGGATTTTAATGCACTTCTTGCAAACCTTCGTGATGCAGGACTCCTGGAAAGATAGTGAAATGATAAACACACGTTACTGTGCGGCTGCGTATTTTATGCAGCCGCTGCATATTCTCCATAAAAATATTTCATTGTAGCTTTCCGATGAAAGGTGCTATAATATTCTTATGTAAGTATGAACATGGGGGATGAAATCGTGAAAAAAAACAAGTATGAGATCGATATGTGTAATGGGTCGATCATGGACAAGCTGATTTCGTTTTCACTGCCGCTGATGCTGTCCGGTATCCTGCAGCTGATGTTCAATGCAGTGGATATCGTGGTAGTGGGACGTTTCAGCGGAAGTGAGGCGCTGGCGGCAGTAGGCTCCACTACCGCACTGATCAATGTGTTTACCAACCTTTTTATCGGGATTTCTCTTGGTGCCAATGTGCTGGCAGCCAGATTTTATGCTGCCGGTAAGGATGAAGAAATGTCAGAAACAGTACATACATCGATCCTGCTGGCTCTGATCAGCGGGATCATCATGGCAGTTCTGGGAGTGATCTTTGCCAGAATCTGCCTGGAACTGATGGATACACCGGACGATGTGATCGATCTTTCTACTCTTTATATGCGTATTTATTTCCTGGGAATGCCGTTTTTTATGCTGTATAACTATGGTGCGGCGATCCTGCGTGCTGTGGGAGATACCAAGCGGCCGCTGGTCTTTCTGATCATTTCCGGCTGTGCCAATGCGCTTTTGAATCTGTTTTTCGTGATCGTGTGTCATTTAAGCGTGGCCGGTGTGGGAATCGGAACGGTGATCTCTCAGCTGATCTCCTGCATTCTTGTCCTTCGGTGTCTGTATCAGACAGAGGGAAGCTATCAGCTGCGTTTTTCAAAACTGTCCATAAAGGGAGAGTACCTGAAGCAGATCTTCCAGGTGGGACTGCCTGCCGGGATCCAGAGTACAGTGATCAATTTTTCCAATGTACTTCTTCAGTCTTCTGTAAACTCCTTTGGTTCCATTGCTATGGCAGGATATACAGCAGCCAATAATATTTTTGGATTTCTGTATGTGTCCGTGAATTCGGTTACCCAGGCCTGCATGAGCTTTACCAGTCAGAATTATGGTGTGCGAAAACCGAAACGTATGGACCGGGTGCTTGTTGACTGTATGATCCTGTCCTTTGTCGTATCCTTTGCCATGGGCTGTGGTGCATACTTTTTCGGTCCGCAGCTTCTGAAGATCTATACGGAAGACCCTAAGGTTATCCAATGCGGAATGGAGATTCTTGCCTATACCACAGTTACCTATTTCCTCTGCGGACAGATGGATCTGTTTCCGGGAGCACTGCGCGGAATGGGACGCTCCGGTGTCCCCATGATCCTGTCTATTATCGGAACGGTCGGCCTTCGAATTGTGTGGATTTTCGGAATTTTCCCGGCTCACAGATCACTGAAAGTACTGTTTATTTCTTATCCGGCATCCTGGATCCTTACGATCATCATGCAGGTGACCTGTTTCTGGTTTGTAAGGCGGAAAGTTCACAGGCAGCTTCTGGGAGAGACTGCAGAATAAAAACGAATACACAGAATATCAGAAAAAGCGGATAGAATTCCGCTTTTCTGTGTTTACGGGGAAAATAAAACAGGTCAACTCATGTCCATTTTGCAAACAGGAGACATTGGAGCTGGAAAATAAAGAATATGGAGGAAACATGGAATTATTAAAACCTGATTATTACGACGAATTTACCTGTATTGCAGACAAATGTACCATCAGCTGCTGCAGGGAATGGAAGATCAACATAGATGATGAAACCTACAGAAACTGGAAAACCATCCAGCCGCCGTCAGAGGTGCCCGGACACAGAAGCTGCCTGCAGGCCTATACCATGAAAAAGGACGGCAGCCGGATCATGAAGATGACGGAAGAGCACGACTGTCCTTTTCTTGCAAAGAACAGACTGTGCTATCTGGTAAGTGCTTATGGGGATTCGATGCTTTCAGAGACCTGCCAGATTTTTCCAAGGGAGATCCATGAATTTCAGGATCATAAGGAAGCGACCATGATGCCCTGTTGCCCGGCTGTCCTGGACATCTGGAAGGAGAAGAAAAGAATCGCTTTTCCGGAAACTCCAAAAGAAAAGGAACAGCCGCTTTTTCTTGTGCGCCGGAAGGTTATGGATCTTATAATGGATCCTGAAAAAACACCGGAGGAAATCCTTCTTGAAAGTTTTTATGTTCTGAAGGAACTTCACCGGAACATGCCGCTTACCACAGAGCTTGTGGAAGATTATTTTTCAGAGAAGACAATTCACCAGCTAGAAAGAGCTATCAGCGAGATAGACCTGCCTGTTCTGGATACTATGGACGAATGCAATGAACTTTTGCAGGATCTGGCTGTAAATTACTGGAAAGAAGGACTTTACCGGAAGTATCTGGAGCCGGTGACGGAGTTGGCGGAGGAATTATCGGAAGAGTATGAGGAAGAGGAAATGACGGAAGCCTGGGAGGATTTTTACCGGGAACTTCGTGCATATGAAAATCTTCTCCGAAGCTTTCTTACCAACGAAGTATATTCGGATCTTCTGACATCAGAAGGAGATCTGGAAGATGCCCTGGTTCATATGCAGTGGATCGGTATGGAATATGCCACCATTCGCCAGGCTGTTTTTCTCCGGTGGCAGAAAGAGGGACGGGGAGCACTTCCCTACGAAACACTCCGGGATTATATGGTGGTGATCTCCAGAATGACCGGATATGAGGAAGAAGATATCCGGGAATATCTTGAGAACAGTTTTGAAGAACTTCTGTGGGAGTGGGGATATTTTGCGCTGATCACAGGAAAATGACTTTATAACTTGAAGTTATATTAAGTATTAAAAATATACATTTTAATTATATGACGTTTTGTGTTAGAATATAGGACGAAAAGGGTAACAGAGGAATGTTAACCCGGAAATGGATAACAATCAGAAAGGAACTTGTTTTATGGATAAGGGAACAATTTTTAAATTTCATAATGACCTTGATACCGATCAGATCATTGCATCCCAGTATCTGCTTCTGCCGAATCTGGATGAAATGAAGGGCCACACATTTGAATCACTGGATCCGGATTTTTCCAAAAAGGTTAAACCGGGAGATTTTGTAGTTGGAGGAGAGAACTTCGGATGCGGATCCTCCAGAGAGCAGGCACCGGGTGTTCTTAAGGCACTTGGAGTAAAGGCAGTTATTGCGAAATCTTTTGCCCGTATTTTTTTCCGCAATGCCATTAATATCGGACTTCCGGCAATTGTCTGTAAGGATCTTCCGGATGCTGTGAAGACAGGAGATACCCTGGAGCTTCATATGTCCGAGGGAACTGCTGTTGCCAATGGTAAGACTTATTCCTGCACAAAACTGCCGGAATACATGCAGAATATACTGAATCAGGGCGGCCTTATCGCTTCTCTGAACCGTGAGGAGGAATAAGAGATGGGAATGACGATCGCAGAAAAAATCATCGCGGCAGCGGCTGGAGTGGACAGTGTAAAACCCGGAGATATCTATACAGTTTCACTGGATCATCTGATGAGTAATGACGGAACCACACATCTGACTGTTGATATGTACAACAATAAATTAAAAAATCCTCATATTGCAGATACAAAGAAGCTGGTATTTATCGTAGACCATAACGTACCGTCTGACAGCCCGAAAACAGCGGCATCCCAGAAAAAGATGAGAGATTTTGCAAGAGAAAATAATATTGATTTCTGGGAAGGAAAGGGTGTCTGCCACCAGATCATGATCGAAAATTATGTCCGTCCGGGACAGTTGATCTTCGGTGCTGACAGCCATACCTGTTCCTACGGAGCACTTGGTGCTTTCGGTACCGGTGTAGGATGTACAGATTTCCTTTACGGAATGGTAACCGGAACTTCCTGGGTCATGGTTCCGGAAACCGTAAAATTTAACCTGACAGGGAAGCTTCCTGAGGGCGTTTACGCAAGAGATCTGATCCTTACCATTATCGGCGAGATCGGGGCAAACGGCTGCAACTATCAGGCAATGGAGTTTACCGGTGAGGGCGCCAGAACATTAAGCATCAGCGACCGTATGGCACTTTGCAACATGGCTGTTGAGGCTGGTGCGAAGACAGGTATCTTTGAGGCTGATGATAAAGCTTTGGAATATCTGAAAGAGCATGGACGTGAGCCAAAAGCGGTATATCACAGCGATCCGGATGCCGTTTACGCAAGAGAGTATACCTTTGATCTTTCAAAAGTCCGTCCGGTTGTAGCGAAGCCAGACTTTGTTGACAATGTGGTTCCGGCTGAGGAAACCTGCGGCATCAAGATCAACGAAGCGTTCCTTGGCTCCTGCAATAACGGCCGTATTGAAGACCTCCGTGTAGGCGCAGAGGTGATCAAAGGCAAAAAAGTTGCAGAAGGCGTTCGTTTCCTGGTCGTTCCTGCAAGCCAGACCATCTACCGCCAGGCATTAAAAGAAGGCCTGATTGATATCTTCATGGAAGCAGGCGCTATTGTGATGAACCCGAACTGCAGTGTATGCTGGGGAAGCTGCCAGGGTGTGATCGGTGAGAACGAGGTTCTTATCAGCACCGGAACACGTAACTTCAAGGGACGTGCCGGACATCCGAGCTCCAAGGTTTATCTGGGATCTGCGGCAACGGTTACCGCATCTGCCATTGCAGGTGAGATCGCAACTGCAGACAGAGTATAAAAACCTCAGAAAAGATATTCAGGAATAAACAGGAGAATATACATATGGAAGCATTTACAGGAAAAGTGTGGGTACTGGGCGATGATATTGACACCGATATCATCATTCCGACCGAGTATCTGGCGCTGAAAACCATTGACGATATGAAACAGTACGGATTCAGTCCCCTTCGCCCGGAGCTGGCAGGACAGATCCAGAAAGGTGACATTATTGTAGCAGGAAAGAACTTCGGCTGCGGTTCCTCCAGAGAGCAGGCACCGGAGATCATTAAAGCACTGGGCGTACAGTGTGTTATTGCGAAATCTTTTGCACGGATCTTTTTCCGCAACTCCATCAACAACGGCCTTCTTCTTATCGAACAGCCGGATCTTCACGACAATGTGAAAGAGGGAGATGAAGTTACAGTTGTGATGAACGAGCATGTAGACCATAACGGAAAACAGTACCCGATTGCTTCTCTTCCGGAGAATCTGATGGATATTATTCAGGCTGGCGGACTTGTAAAAGCCATGCGCAAACTGAACGGTCTGGACTAAGACGGAAAGGAGAGAAATAATGGGTGAGACGATCATTGAGAAAATTATCAGACATAACACAGGCAAAGCAGTAAAGCCTGGCGATATCGTGACGGTCAATGTGGACAGAGTGATGATCCATGATATCTTTATTCCGTTTGTAGCGGAAAAATTTGAGGAGATGGGCTTTCAGAAGCTGTGGGATCCGGACAAGGTTGTTCTGATCTATGACCATCTTGTACCGGCAAGTCAGCAGGATGATACCAGACATTTCCATGTGGGAGATGCTTTTGCAACTAAATATGGCATGAAAAACGTACACAGAAGTGATGGTATCTGTCATCAGCTTATGACTGAGGCAGGTTATGTTAAACCCGGTAATATTGTATTTGGCACAGACAGCCATACCACGACTTATGGATGTGTCGGTGCGTTTTCTTCCGGCATCGGTTACACAGAGATGGCCAGCATCCTGGGAACAGGAACCATGTGGATCAAGGTTCCGGAAACCATAAAGGTTGTGATCGACGGAGAACTTCCGGAGAATGTCATGTCCAAGGATATCATCCTCCGCCTGATCGGTGATCTTCGTGCAGATGGAGCTACTTACCGTGCTCTGGAATTTTCCGGAAGCACCATTGAAAATATGTCTGTGGCAAGCCGTATGACTATGGCGAATATGGCAATTGAGGCCGGTGCGAAATGTGCACTTTTCACACCGGATGAGAAGACAGCTGCTTACTGCAACGTAGAGCTTGATGATTATCAGAAGAGTCTTGTGGGAGATGAGGATGCTGTCTACATGAAGACCATAACTTATAAAGCAGAGGATTTTGTGCCGGTAATGGCATGTCCGTCTCAGGTGGACAAGATCCGTGATGTCAGTGAGCTTCAGGGTGAGACCATCGACCAGGTATTCATCGGTTCCTGTACCAACGGACGTCTGGAGGACCTTATGGCGGCAGCAGAGGTGCTGAAGGGCAAAAAGGTTGCAGACTTTGTAAAGCTGATCGTGACTCCTGCCAGCCGCAAAATTTACCGTCAGGCTATTGAGCTTGGCATTCTGGATACTCTTGCGGAAGCTGGGGCTATCATTACACATCCGGGCTGCGGACTTTGCTGCGGAAGGACCGGCGGAATCCTGACAGACGGTGAAAAGGTTGTGGCAACCAACAATCGTAATTTCCTGGGACGTATGGGAACTTCCAAGGTTCAGATCTATCTGGCATCTCCGAAAACAGCAGCAGCCTGTGCCGTTGCAGGCAAGATCGTAATGCCGGAATAAGAAGCAGAAGATCCTGAGAGAAATACTGCTGCCAGAAACAGATAAAGAAACGTATGAGAAAGACAGATTTTCGCAGAGGCGTCAGTCTGTCTTTTTTTACCGGATCAGAAGGATCCGGGATAAGTCATTTTTACAGAAAATGGGATTTATTGTATTATAATAACAGCCAGTGTGACAACATAACATATATTACATAAGACTCGAGGGATAAGGGTATGGAGAAAAGATCAACCATCAGTAAAAAGACACTGAAGATCATACTTGGGATCTGCATTGGCGTAACGATCCTGGCAGTGGCAGGGTTATTTGTCTATACATACTTGGCAGATCACAATACGCTGGGACGGAAGATTTCCATATGGGGAGTGGATGTTTCCGGACTGGATGCAAAGCAGGCAGAAGAAAAGATCACTGCGGAATTTGCAGATCGTCCGGTATCCTTTCAGGAAAATGATCAGGAAGTTTACAGTACTACTTTGAAAGAGCTGGGCTACAGTCTCAATGAAGAAGCCCTTCTGAGTAAGCTTACAGAAATTCAGAAACAGCGGGAAGAGAGCTGGAAGCTTTTTCCAAAGGAAGAAAATATAGAACCGGAATGTCAGATCGAGGAAGATGAGGAGCAGGAAAAGCAGGCTCTCGATCTTTCAAATTTCGGTACGGAAGAAAGAAAAGCTTCTGTTGATGCAGCCATTCAGTACGATAAGGAGAAAAAAGAATTCACCCTTGTGAAACAGGTACAGGGGACGGAGATCGATCCGGATAAGCTGGAGACTACTGTGGACACAAATCTGAACGCAGCATTTGATACGGCTCTGCTTGGGGATACCATCACAGTACCGATCAACAAGCATGTGTATGTAAGCCCGACGGTCACTGTAACAGAGGATATGAAAAATAAGATTACAGACCTGAACAGCCAGCTGAAGAAATACCGCAGCAGTACAGTAACTTATACATTCGGAAGTGAAACGGCTGTTCTGGATTCCGATACGATCACATCCTGGCTGAAGGCTGAGGGGGAGACGCTGACTTTGGATGAAAAAGCCATTAAAGCCTACATCAGTGAGCTTGCCAACAAATACAATACCATTTATGTTCCCCGCACCTTTCATACATCTGCGGGAACGGATGTGACCATTGAGGGAAATGAGTACGGATACCGGATCGATCAGGACGGAGAATATGCGCAGCTTCTGGAAGACCTGAAAAGTGGTACTGCTGTAACAAGAGAGCCTGTTTACAGCAAAAAAGGATACCAGAGAAACGGAACAGACGATCTGGCAGGCAGTTACATAGAGGTCAGTCTGGATGCACAGCATTTGTGGCTGTATAAGGACGGAAGCCTTGTGACGGAAACAGATATTGTCAGCGGTAAGCCGGTGAAGGGGCGTGAAACATATCGTGGTGCATGGCCGATCGCCTACAAGGCGAATCCCTTTAACCTTACCAGCAATGAATATGGTTACGATGTAAAGGTTAATTACTGGATGCCTTTTGTCTACGGACAGGGACTTCATGATGCGTCCTGGCAGTCATCCTTTGGCGGGAACCGTTATAAAACCAACGGAAGCCACGGCTGCATCAATCTGCCTAAGGATCAGGCAGCACTGATCTATAACACCATTGATGCAGGTTATCCGATCATTATTTACTGATAGGAGCAAAAAAGCTTCGGAGAGATCCGGAGCTTTTTTTATGCTCGAAAATGAAAATTATCATGGAAGCAGGATCGTAAATGATAAGGTTTTTCAAAAGTACGTTAAAAAAAACACAAAAAATATCGAAAAAGCCTTGTCGAAACAGAAATAACGTGATATGATGATTTCGGAAATCGAGCTAATACACTTCTTAATTGCGGAGGAAGAGTGTTTTTCTCTTTTATTTGGGTGCAAATTGATAAAAAAACTCAAATAAGTGTTAGTTGAGATTTCATTTTTTTATTCATGTATCGTTAAAAAAAAAACAATATATGAACAAGAATATCTACTATAAACGTCAGATTTTAGACTAAGAAAGGATAATGAAAGGTATGAAGTACAGTTATTATCCGGGTTGCACCCTGAGAACAAAGGCCAAAGATCTGGATGAGTATGCCAGAGCCAGTGCCGCAGCCCTTGGGTTTGAGCTTGAGGAGATCGAGGACTGGCAGTGTTGTGGTGGTGTTTATCCGCTTGGCACAGACGAGATCGCCACAAAGCTTTCTTCCGTCCGTGCGTTAAACCAGGCAAAAGAAAAAGGCCAGGATCTGGTGACGATCTGTTCAGCCTGTCATCATGTGATCAAGCGTGTCAATGATGATATGAAAAATGTGGAAGATATCCGGACCAGAGCCAACAATTATATGCAGTTGGAAGCTCCCTATGAAGGAGAGACAACCGTTCTCCATTATCTGGAGGTTCTCCGGGACAGAGTCGGTTTTGATAAACTGAAAGAAAAAGTAGTAAATCCTTTTACCGGAAAGAAGATCGGAGCCTATTACGGATGTCTGCTTCTGAGACCTGGAAAGATCATGGCATTTGATGATCCGGAAAATCCAAGGATCATGGAGGATTTTATCCGTGCCCTTGGCGCTGAGCCTGTGATCTATCCTTACAGAAATGAATGCTGTGGAGGATATATATCCCTGAAAGAAAAAGAAATGTCACAGAATATGTGTGAAAAGATCGAAGAAAGTGCAGCCGGATTTGGCGCAGATATGCTGATCACTGCCTGTCCACTGTGCAAATATAATCTGAATAAAAATGCCGGAAACAGACTGCCGGTTTACTATTTTACAGAGCTTCTGGCAGAAGCCCTTGGCGTCAAAGAGGAGGTGGCAAAATGAGAGATAACCATTCTGCTGCGGAAAAAATAAAGGAGATCAGCGGGACCAATCCTCTGAAATGTATGAAGTGCGGCAAATGCTCTGCTACCTGCCCATCCTTTGACGAGATGGATATCAAGCCTCATCAGTTTGTGTCCTACGTGATCAATGAAAATATCGAAGCACTTGTAAATTCAGCATCCCTTTGGAAATGCCTTTCCTGTTTTGCCTGTGTGGAGCGCTGTCCGAGAGACGTAAAACCCGGAAAGATCATTGACGGGGCAAGACAGCTTGTTGTCCGGGAAAAAGGTGGCAACTATCTTTCACCAGATGAGATCCCGGAACTTCTTGATCCGGATCTTCCTCAGCAGCTGCTGGTAAGTGCATTCAGAAGATACAGGAGGTGAGAACGTGCAGAGAATCGGTGTATTTGTCTGTCACTGCGGAAGTAATATTGCCGCTACGGTAGACGTAAAAAAAGTTGTGGAAGTCATAGCGAAAGAGCCGGGTGTTGTACACGCCGAGGATTACCAGTATATGTGTTCCGAGGCAGGTCAGTCCAGAATTCAGGAAGCCATCCGTGAAAAAAATCTCACAGGTGTGGTTGTCTGTTCCTGCTCCCCGCGTATGCATGAGGCAACTTTCCGCAAAGCAGCGGAAAAAGCAGGCCTGAATCCATACATGGTGGAGATCGCAAACATCCGTGAGCACTGTTCCTGGATCCACAAGGATATGCAGGAGGCTACGGAGAAGGCCGTGATCCTTGCAAGAGCAGCAGTAGCAAAAGTCAATTTAAATGCTCCTCTTCAGCCGGGAGAAAGCCAGGTTACAAAGAGAGCCCTGATCATCGGAGGCGGTATCGCCGGAATCCAGACGGCTCTTGATATTGCCGATGCAGGCTATGAAGTTGATATTGTGGAAAAAACACCAAGTATCGGCGGAAGAATGTCACAGCTTGACAAAACCTTCCCTACTCTGGATTGCTCCGCATGTATCCTTACTCCAAAAATGGTGGAGGCTGCAGCTCACGAAAAGATCAATATCTATACATACAGTGAAGTAGAAAAAGTTGCAGGTTTTGTAGGAGATTTTACTGTTGATATCCGCAAAAAAGCGCGAAGTGTCAACATGGACAAATGTACAGGCTGTGGAGTCTGCCAGGAAAAATGTCCTTCCAAAAAGATTCCAAATGAGTTCAACAGAGGGCTGAACAACCGGTCAGCTATTTATACTCCGTTTGCACAGGCGATTCCAAATGTTCCTGTGATCGACAGAGAGCATTGCCTGAAATTTAAGACAGGCAAATGTGGTGTCTGCTCCAAAGTATGTCAGGCAGGAGCCATTGATTACGATCAGCAGGATGAGATCGTAACACAGAAATACGGAGCAATCGTGGTGGCAACTGGATTTGATACCATCAAGCTTGACAAATATGATGAATACGCATACAGCCAGAGCAAGGATGTGATCACATCTCTGGAGCTGGAGCGTATCATGAATGCTGCAGGACCTACAAAAGGACATCTTGAGCGCCTTTCCGATGGAAAAGCACCGAAGGAGATCGTATTTATCCAGTGTGTTGGAAGCCGTTGCTCCGATGACCGTGGAAAGCCATACTGTTCCAAGATCTGCTGTATGTACACAGCTAAGCATGCCATGCTGATCCGTGATAAATATCCGGATACCAATGTGACGGTATTTTATATTGATGTCCGTACACCTGGTAAAAACTTCGATGAGTTTTACAGAAGAGCAGTTGAGCAGTATAACGTAAACTACATCAAAGGTCAGGTAGGAAAAGTAATTCCGCAGCCGGATGGAACACTTCTTGTTCAGGGCTCGGACCTTCTTGATAATAAGCAGATCTTCAAGAAAGCAGATATGGTAGTTCTTGCAACAGCCATTGAACCGAATCCGGATGTACGTAAGATTGCTACTATGCTTACTGCAAGTATTGACACTAACAATTTCCTTACAGAAGCTCATGCAAAGCTTCGTCCGGTAGAATCACCGACAGCAGGAATTTTCCTTTCCGGTGTATGCCAGGGACCAAAGGATATCCCGGAGACAGTTGCCCAGGCAGGAGCTGCGGCTGTAAAGGCCATAGGACTTCTTGCAAAGGATAAGCTCACAACCAATCCATGTACGGCAAAATCCGACGAGCTTCTCTGTAACGGATGCTCTACCTGTGCAAATGTATGTCCTTACGGAGCGATTTCCTATGAGGAGAAACAGGTCAACGATCACGGTATCCGTGAGACAAGAAGAGTTGCGGTTGTCAATACAGCACTTTGCCAGGGCTGCGGTGCCTGCACAGTAGCCTGCCCGTCAGGAGCCATGGACCTTCAGGGCTTCTCCAACAGACAGATTATCGCGGAGGTGGATGCAATATGTCGATAGAAACAAAGGAAGAATTCAGACCAAAGATCGTGGCATTCTGCTGTAACTGGTGCAGCTACGCCGGAGCAGACCTTGCCGGAAGCAGCCGTTTGAGCTATCCGGCGGATGTAAAGATCATCCGTGTTCCATGTTCCTGCCGTGTCAATCCCATGTTCATCCTCCGTGCCTTTGAAAAAGGAGCCGATGGTGTGATCATGTGCGGATGCCATCCGGGAGACTGCCATTACAGTACCGGAAACTATTATGCAAGAAGACGTATGACACTTCTGTTTTCAATGCTGGATTATATTGGGGTAGAAAACGGAAGAACACGTGTTGAATGGGTATCTGCCGCAGAAGGCGTGAAATTTTCACAGACTATGAATGAGTTTGTTGAGAAGATCCATTCACTTGGTAAAAACGTGAGATTGGAGGATATAAGATGCAGGAGCTGATAAAACGTGCAAAAGAACTGCTTGCAGATGGCACGGTAGTCCGGGTTCTTGGGTGGAAAGCCGGAGATCTTGCCTTTAATCCGGAACCAGCCTATTTTGAAACACCGGAATCTCTGGAGGATTTTGTCTATGATGGATTCTGCGGTGCCAATTTAAGCAAATATATGATCGAAGCTTCCAAGCTGGAAGGAAAAACCATGGTCTGTCTGAAGCCCTGCGATACATATAGCTTTAACCAGCTTTTGAAAGAGCATCGTGTAGACAGAGAAAAAGCCTATATCGTAGGTGTTGGCTGTAAAGGAAAGCTGGATATTGAAAAGATCCGCAAAATGGGGATCAAGGGTATCCGGGGAATTTCCGGAGCAGAGATTACCGGAGATGCAGAGACATTGACTGTGGATACTGTTTACGGAGAAAAAACCTGTGCATACAAAGATGCCATGCTGGAACGCTGTCACGTATGCAAGGGAAAAGAACATAAGATCTATGATGAGCTGATCGGCGAATCAAAAGAGACAAAAGACGCTGACCGTTTCGCAGAAGTTGAGCGGATCGAGGCAATGAGTCCGGAAGAAAAATTTGCATTCTGGCAGAGCGAGCTGAGTAAATGTATCCGCTGTAATGCCTGTCGTAATGTATGTCCGGCCTGCAGCTGCCGCAAATGCGTTTTTGACAGCAACAAATTCGACAGCGCCCAGAAGGCAAATGTGGATTCCTTTGAGGAAAAGATGTTCCATGTGATCCGTGCCTTCCATGTAGCCGGAAGATGTACGGACTGTGGCGAGTGCAGCAGAGTCTGCCCGCAGGGAATTCCCCTTCATCTGTTTAACCGTAAGTTTATCAAGGATATTGATGCGTTTTACGGTGAGTATCAGGCAGGCGAGGATGCGGAGTCAAAGGGTCCGCTTACCAGCTTTACCTTTGAGGATGTAGAGCCAGGGATCGTGGCAGAAAGGGGATAATGTATGTATAAGATCGCAGTAGAAAATCTGCCGGCATTATTCCGGAAAATTGCCGCAGACCAGGAATTATATTTACCGGTAAAGGTAAGTGAACAGGTGAACTTCAAGGCATGGAGTGAGGATGCAGAAGTTTCCCTTGAAACACTGAAAACCGTGAAATCACCGAAGGATGCTTTCTTTCCGCAGAGTGAAAATCTCTATACCTGTAAAAAAGATGGGAAAAATATCAGCATTGAGCCTCAGGCACTGAAAGACCAGAATCTTGTTGTATTCGGAATGAGAGCCTGTGATGTACAGGGCGTGAAGGTTCTTGACAATGTGTTCCTTGGAGATCCGGTGGATACTTTTTACCAGGCAAGAAGAGAACACGGAACCATCGTAGCTCTTGCCTGTCATGAACCGGAGGAAAGCTGCTTCTGTAAAGTATTTGGCATTGATGCTGCAGATCCGGAAGCAGATGTTGCAGCCTGGATCATCGAGGGAGAGCTTTTCTGGAAGCCTCTCACAGAAAAGGGAAATGCTCTGACAGAAGCTGTGAAGGAGCTTTTGGCAGATGCTGATGAGACAAAGGTAGAAGAGGAGAAGAAGGCAATCCGTGGTATTATCGAGCTTCTTCCATATACACATCTTTCACTGGAAGGATGGGCGCAGGAAGAATACATGGACCGTTTCAATTCTCCTGTATGGGAGAAACTGTACAAGCCTTGTCTTGCCTGCGGAACCTGTACCTTCGTATGTCCGACCTGTCAGTGCTATGACATTAAGGACTACGACACAGGGCACGGTGTTCACCGTTACCGCTGCTGGGATTCCTGCATGTACTCTGATTTTACCATGATGGCTCACGGAAACAACCGTACCAGCCAGATGCAGAGATTCCGTCAGAGATTTATGCATAAGCTTGTTTATTATCCGTTAAATAATGACGGCATGTTCTCCTGTGTTGGTTGCGGCCGCTGCGTGGAGAAATGTCCGGAATCTTTAAATATCGTAAAAGTCATCAAGGCCTTTGAAAAACAGGGAGGTGAAAAGAATGAGTGAATGTACCTGTCATAAAAATTATACACTGGATACGCTGATCCCCAAGGTTGGCGTGATCACAGATATCCGTCAGGAGACACCGGATGTAAAAACCTTCCGTGTGGAAGCTCCGGAGGGTGGAAAGCTTTTCGAGCATATGCCAGGACAGTGTGCCATGGTCTGTGCACCAGGCGTCAGTGAAGGTATGTTTTCCATTACTTCTTCTCCGACTGTAAAGGATTATCAGGAATTCAGTATCAAAAAATGCGGATCCCTTACCGATTATCTCCACAGCCTTCAGGTTGGAGATGAGATCGCAGTCCGCGGACCATACGGAAATCATTTTCCGGTGGAAGATAAGTTAAAGGGAAAAAATCTCCTGTTTATCGCAGGTGGAATCGGTCTGGCACCTCTTCGTTCCGTGATCAACTATGTGCTGGATAACCGTGAGGATTACGGAACAGTAGATATTCTCTATGGTTCCCGTTCCGCAGATGATCTGGTGCAGCTTAAGGAAATCCAGGAAGTATGGATGAAAACAGAAGGTGTAAATGTATATCTTACCATTGACCGCGAGCAGGAAGGCTGGGACGGTCATGTGGGATTTGTTCCGAATTATCTGAAGGAGATTGGTTTTGATACCAATAAGACCGCTCTGGTCTGCGGTCCGCCGATCATGATCAAATTCGTTCTGGCAGGACTGGAAGAGCTGGGCTTCTCCAGAGATCAGGTATATACCACACTGGAGCTTCGTATGAAATGCGGTGTCGGAAAATGCGGCCGCTGCAACATCGGAGACAAATACGTCTGTAAAGACGGCCCGGTATTCCGGTGCGATGAAATAGATGAATTGCCTAGTGAGTACTGATAAGCAAAAGAAAGGACTGGTAATCTCAAATGGAAAATAATATGGTAAACGTATATTTTTTCGGTAAAAAATACAGCGTTCCCGGTGATCTGACCATTATGACAGCTATGGAATATGCCGGTTATACATTAAAAAGAGGATGCGGCTGCAGACACGGATTCTGTGGCGCTTGTGCAACCATTTACAGGATCAAAGGTCAGAATGAGCTGAAAACCTGCCTTGCCTGTCAGACACAGGTAGAAGAAGGCATGTATGTGGCAAGCATCCCGTTTTTCCCTACAGACAAGAGACTTTATAATATAGAAGACCTTAAGCCAAACCAGCAGGTAATGATGGAGCTTTATCCGGAGATCTACAGCTGCATCGGATGCAATGCCTGCACAAAGGCCTGTACACAGGACTTAAATGTCATGCAGTATATTGCATATGCGCAGAGAGGCGAGCTTGAAAAATGTGCAGAGGAATCCTTTGACTGTGTAAGCTGCGGCTGCTGTTCCGTAAGATGTCCGGCAGGAATTTCCCATCCGATGGTAGGCCTTCTTGCAAGACGTCTCACCGGAAAATATATCGCACCGAAAAGCGAGCATCTGGAGAAACGTGTGGAAGAGATCCACGAGGGCAAATTTGACGATATGATCGAGAAGATCATGCAGAAGCCGATCACAGAGATGCAGGAACTTTACAACAGCAGAGAAATCGAGAAGTAGGAGGGCGTAAAACATGTATGCACCATATCCAGAAAATATGATGGAATCCATCAAAAAGGTAGAGGCTACAAGAGCAGAGCGTATGGCAACAGAGCCAAGACGTCTGAGTGCAGATGAGAAAGATGCTCTTCTCAAAAAATTCCATCCGGATTATAACCCGGATGCATTTGCAGAGATCAAGGTAGGACCGAACAAGGGACAGAAAGCACCACTGGAACTGACAAAAATGCTCCATTCAGAAAGCCGTCTGCTCAACGAAAAAATCGATCTTACAAAAATCGATTATGATGTAGATGTACTGATCATCGGCGGTGGCGGAGCAGGCTCTTCCTGTGCCATCGAGGCTCACAACGCAGGTGCCAACGTTATGATCGTTACAAAGCTCCGTATCGGTGACGCCAACACCATGATGGCAGAAGGCGGGATCCAGGCAGCAGATAAAGAAAATGATTCCCCGGTACAGCATTATCTGGACTGCTTTGGAGGCGGACATTTTGCAGCAAAACCGGAGCTGGTAAAAAGACTGGTAATGGAAGCCCCGGATGCGATCAAATGGCTCAACGACCTTGGTGTTGAGTTTGATAAAGCAGAAGACGGAACCATGGTCACTACACATGGTGGCGGTACATCCAGAAAGAGAATGCATGCTGCAAAGGATTATTCCGGATCAGAGATCATGCGTACTATCCGTGATGAGGTCTTAAATCTTAAGATCCCGGTAGTGGAATTTACCTCCGCTGTAGAACTTCTGAAGGATGAAAAGGGACAGGTATCCGGTGCAGTTCTTCTCAACATGGAAACCGGAGACTATTCCGTTGCAAGAGCAAAAACAGTTGTAATTGCAACCGGTGGTGCAGGAAGAATGCATTATCAGGGATTCCCGACCTCCAATCACTACGGAGCAACTGCTGACGGACTCGTGCTTGGATACAGAGCAGGCGCTTCCCTTCTTTACCAGGATTCTATCCAGTATCATCCAACAGGTGCGATCTATCCGTCACAGATCCTTGGTGCCCTGGTAACAGAGAAGGTTCGTTCCGTTGGTGCACAGCTTGTAAATGCAAACGGAGAAGCTTATATCCATCCGCTGGAAACTCGTGACGTAAATGCTTCCGGTGTTATCCGTGAGTGTGAGGAAGGCCGTGGCGTGGAAGTTCCAGGTGGACGAAAAGGTGTATGGCTGGATACTCCGATGATCGAGATCCTGGGCGGTGAGGGAACTATCGAAAAGAGGATCCCTGCCATGTTCCGTATGTACATGAATTACGGCATTGATATGAGAAAAGTTCCGATCGTAATCTACCCGACCCTTCATTATCAGAACGGTGGACTTGAGATCAACGGAGACGGCTTTACAAAAGAAATCCCGAACCTTCTGGTTGCAGGAGAGGCAGCAGGCGGAATCCACGGAAGAAACCGACTGATGGGCAACTCTCTTCTTGATGTAATTGTATTCGGACGAAATGCAGGTAAAAAAGCAGCTGCCAAATGCAAAGAGGTAGAGCTTGGCACCATGAATCTGGATCATATCAGAAAATATGAAGAGGAACTGAAAAATGCAGGAGTTGATACAGGAGACGTATCTCCTATGCTTCTGCCGAAATATGCCCGCCACGAACGTTAACAATATGTTATGATAATAAAAACATATGAGATAAGCGAAAGGAGTCTATTATGAGAGAAATCGAAGTAACCAGACTTACAGAGATTATCGAAAAACTCTGTATCGAAGCCAATGAACATCTCCCGGAAGATGTGAAGGATGCTATCAAAACCTGCCGTGCCTGCGAGGACGGTGAGATCGCAAAAGGTGTCCTTGATAACATTATCGAGAATTTTGATATCGCAGACAGTGAGAATGTTCCGATCTGTCAGGATACCGGAATGGCATGTGTATTCCTTGAAATTGGTCAGGATGTCCACTTTACAGGCGGAGATTTAAATGATGCCATCAATGAAGGTGTACGCCGCGGATACGATAAAGGTTACCTGAGAAAATCCGTTGTCAAGGATCCGGTACGCCGTGGAAACACAGGTGACAATACACCGGCTATGATCTATACAGAGATCGTTCCTGGAGATCAGGTGAAAGTAACTGTAGGACCAAAAGGCTTCGGAAGCGAGAATATGAGCCAGATCCGTATGTTCAAGCCATCTGCAGGCCTTCAGGGAATCAAGGATTTCATTCTTGAGGCTGTAGAAACTGCAGGTCCGAACCCATGTCCGCCTATGGTAGTTGGTGTTGGTATCGGAGGAACTTTTGACAAATGTGCACTTCTTGCAAAGAAAGCGCTGATGCGTCCTCTGAATACAGAGAACCCGGATCCTTACTATGCAGATCTTGAGAAAGAGATGCTGGAGAAGATCAACAAGCTTGGTATCGGACCTCAGGGCTTTGGCGGAAAGACCACAGCTATCGGTCTGAACATTGAGACTATGCCTACCCATATCGCAGGTATGCCATGTGCAGTTAACATCAACTGCCATGTAACACGTCATAAAACGGAGGTGCTTTAATATGGAAAGAAGAAAGATCACACTGCCTCTGACAAGAGAGCTGGCAAGAACTCTCCATGCGGGCGACCAGGTTTTACTGACAGGAACCATCTATACATCCCGTGATGCAGGTCACAAGAGAATGTGCGAGGCCCTTGCAAAAGGAGAAAAGATTCCTTTTGACCCTACAGATGCTACTATTTACTATGTAGGTCCGACTCCGGCAAAACCAGGCGAAGTCATCGGCTCCGCAGGCCCTACAACCAGCGGCCGTATGGATGCCTATGCACCGACTATGATGTCCGTAGGCGCCAGAGGAATGATCGGAAAAGGTGCCCGCCTTCCGGAAGTCGTAGATGCAATGAAAAAATATGACGGTGTATATTTCGGAGCCATCGGCGGTGCAGGTGCACTTCTTGCAAAATGCATCAAAAAAGCAGAGCTTATCGCTTATGAAGACCTGGGCGCAGAAGCACTCCGCAAGCTTTATGTGGAAGACATGCCGCTTGTAGTCATCATTGACAGCGAGGGAAATAACCTCTACGAAGAGGGACGTGCAGAGTACTTGAAAGACCACGCAGAATAATCTTTTGCTCTACAATATGATATTGTGATATATTTCAAAAAGGAATAAAAAGGATAAAAGTCCGACAGTAAATGCTGAAGATCCGTGCAGAAGCATTTGTTGTTGGACTTTTTAATTTGATCCTTTTTGAAAAAACATCACGATTAACGCAAATGCTGCTGCATAAACATCCTCCTCTGTGAAGCATAAAATTTTACCCGGATTTACAATAAATTTAACCATAAATCCGGTTGACAAAACCCGGCCGGGAACGTTATAATGGCCGGGTTGATAATAAAATTTAAGAAAAAAAGGCAGGTGAACAGAATGGACAGTTGTGATTCTCATGGGCGAAGTTGTAGCTCTCAGAGTGAAAGATGGAAAGAACAGAGCGAGATGAGACTGTTCCATTCTGTTTTAAGTGTACAGAATATTATGTCTGTATATCAGAAGGATATATTTGACAGGATGTATCGGTGACATCAGAATCTGTACGGTATTATTACATTATAATTGTAGCAGGATTATAATAGATATCTTTTTCATTCTTCTCATTCTGAGAATCTTACAGTAAGGCGATCATGTATAAATTCATTTCGCTTTATACTCAAATCCCAAGGAAACACAATCGAAAATCAAACAGCACATAGACATGCTTTAACATGTCTGTTTTTGGTGTGCGTGTTTTGTGCGAAACTATGTGAGGAGGATGAGAAAATGACAAAAAGAAATCAGGATTTTTCAAAAGATATTCTGAGTCTGATCCGAAGCAGTGTTTCTCCGGCAGTTTTAAGTGAAAGGCTGCAGGATTTCCACGAAAACGATCTGGCGGAAGTATTAAGAGAATTAAGCACTGCGGAGCGCAGCAGACTATACCGTATCCTGGAAAGCAGTATGCTGGCAGATGTTTTTGAATATCTGGAGGAAGAAGAAACTGTACAATATCTGGAAGAGATGGATGTAAAAAAAGCGGCAGCCATTCTTTCCAAAATGGAAACCGATGCCCTGGCAGATGTTTTAAAGCAGATCGATAAAGAAAAACGCAAGCTTCTGATCCAGCTTCTGGATGAACAGGTGCGGAAAGATATTGAAATGATCCGCTCCTTTGATGAGGATGAGATCGGAAGCAGAATGACAACGAACTGCATTGTGATCCGTGAAAACCTGACCGTAAAGCAGGCCATGAGTGAGCTGGTTTCCCAGGCGGCAGATAATGATAATATTTCTACGATCTTTGCAGTGACGGACAGAGGGGAGTTTTATGGAGCCCTGGATCTGAAGGATCTGATCACAGCAAGACAGGACCACCCTATGGAAGAGCTGATCGTAACTTCCTATCCATATGTGTATGGTACTGAGCAGATCGACGACTGTATGGAACGGCTGAAGGATTATTCTGAAGATTCCATTCCTGTATTGGACGATGACAATCGTTTCCTTGGAGTGATCACATCCGCAGGGATCATCGATCTGGTAGACGATGAGATGGGAGAGGATTATGCAAAGCTGGCCGGTCTGACTGCAGAGGAAGATCTGAAAGAACCTCTTTTTGAAAGCATGAAAAAAAGAATGCCCTGGCTGATCGTTCTTCTGGGCCTTGGTATGGTGGTATCTTCTGTTGTGGGAATGTTTGAAAAAGTAGTTACCTGTCTGCCGATCATCATGTGCTTTCAGTCTCTGATCCTGGATATGGCAGGAAATGTTGGAACCCAGTCCCTGGCTGTAACCATCCGTGTACTGATGGATGAAACGCTGACGGGCAGACAGAAAGCAGAGCTTGTGCTGAAGGAAATGCGGATCGGTCTTTGCAACGGTGGTCTGCTCGGCATTCTGTCTTTTGTACTGATCGGATTGTATATTTTCTTATTCAAAGGAAAAACACTCGTATTTGCCTATGCGGTATCCGGCTGTATCGGATTATCCCTGCTGGTGGCCATGCTGGTATCCAGTGCAGTGGGAACCTGCATACCGCTGTTTTTCAAAAAGGTTGGTGTGGACCCAGCAGTAGCCTCAGGTCCTTTGATCACTACGATGAATGACCTTGTAGCCGTGATAACATACTATGGAATGAGCTGGATATTCCTGATCGAGATGTTCCACCTGGCTGGCTGAGAGTAAAATGCAGCTATGCTCATAAAAATAGACAGATATCAGAGATCTGTCGAATAACAGAAAAGTTACCAATACAAAAAAATTCCGGATCGAAAGATTCGGGATTTTTCTTTACATACAAACAGAAAGCTATTATAATGAAAGACACGCTTTGCCCGTTTAAAACGTTGCAGAAATAAATACAAACAACGGGCAGAAAAAGAGAACAAAACGATCACATGGGGTGATTGGGGAAAGGAAACAGTAACATGATAGTAACAATAATCGAAAAGGTCTATACATTTCTGTGGGGAGATCTGATAAGGATCCCGCTTCCGGGAGGAAGTACGCTGGGAATCTCACTTCTGATCCTGCTTCTGATTCCGACCGGTATCTATTTTACCATCAGGACAAAGCTTCTGCCGATCCGTCTTTTTCCGGATATGGTACGAGCCCTGTCAGAAAAGAAAAGTGACAAAAATAATCTTTCAGCATTTCAGACGCTGATCGTATCTACAGCTACCCGTGTGGGAATGGGAAACCTGGTCGGTGTGGTAGCTGCGATCTCGGCAGGAGGTGCAGGAGCGGTATTCTGGATGTGGATCACGGCGCTGATCGGTTCCTCCACTGCTTTTATCGAAGCAACCTTGGCACAGCTCTATAAAGAAAAGGATCCTCTTTATGGTGGCTACAGGGGCGGTCCTGCCTACTATATCCACCGTTACTGGGAAGAAAAACAGGGCAGAAAACGAAAAAAGGTTCTGCTTTCCGTTCTGTTTGCCATTTCCGGCCTGATCTGCTGGTGTGGGATCAGTCAGGTTATCAGCAATTCCGTCACGGCATCTTTCAAAAATGCTTTTGATATTCCGCCGCTGTATACTACCATCGTGCTGGTAGTGATCGCAGCTGTGATCGTGCTTCGGAAGAATGCAACGGTTAAAGTTCTGGATCTTCTGGTGCCGGTGATGGCAGTGCTTTATTTTGTGATCACGCTGTTTATTATATTTACAAATCTTGGAAGTATGCCGGGAGTATTTAAACGGATTTTTGAAGAAGCTTTCGGATTTCGTCAGGCTGTTGCCGGCGGATTTGGCGTCGTGCTGATGAACGGAGTAAAAAGAGGCCTTTTTTCTAATGAGGCGGGAAGCGGCTCCGCTCCCTGTGCAGCAGCGGCAGCAGAATGTGACAGTCCGGTAAAAGCCGGATTTGTCCAGGCCCTGGGTGTATTTGTGGATACGATCGTGATCTGCAGCTGTACAGCTATGATCATGCTTCTGGCCCCGGAAGATCTGGTACAGGGACTTTCCGGAATGGAACTTCTTCAGACTGCCATGCATTATCATATGGGGCAGTTTGGAGTGATCTTTATTGCTGCAACATTGTTTATGTTCAGCTTTTCCACATTCCTGGGAATCCTGTTTTATGCAAGAGGCAATGTGGCTTATCTTTTTGGTGATAACTGGGGTTCACAGACAGGATATAAGGTGCTGGCACTGGTGATGCTGTTTATCGGTGGGATCGCGGCTTACACATTTGTATGGGATCTGGGAGATGTAGGAATCGGCCTGATGACGATCTTTAATATTTTCATGCTGTATCCTCTTGGGGAAAAAGCACTGAAAGAGCTGAAGATCTATGAATCGGAAAAGAAGAAAAAATAAAACTGTTTACAGACCTTGAGAGCATATGGTAATATCAGGGTAAAGCACTAAAAGATTAAAGAGTTCTGACAGCCGGAAGGAGTCAGACTCTGTGAAATATCAACGGTAAGTTGGATCAAGAGGAGGATATGAAAGATGTATATTACATGTCTGGACGTAGAAGGTGTACTGGTACCGGAGATCTGGATCGCATTTGCAGAGGCAAGCGGAATCCCGGAGCTCAAGAGAACAACTCGTGATGAGCCGGATTATGATAAGCTGATGAACTGGAGACTTGGAATTCTGAAAGAACATGGTCTGGGACTGAAAGAGATCCAGGAGACTATTGCAAAGATCGATCCCCTTCCGGGAGCAAAGGAATTTCTGGATGAGCTGAGATCCTTTTCCCAGGTGATACTGATCAGTGATACCTTTACACAGTTTGCAACTCCACTGATGGAGAAGCTTGGACGTCCGACACTTTTCTGTAATTCCCTAGAAGTAGCAGAGAACGGAGAGATCACAGGCTTTAAGATGCGCTGTGAGAAATCTAAGCTGACAACTGTGAAGGCACTGCAGTCCATGGGATTTGAGACTATCGCAAGTGGAGATTCCTACAATGATCTTGGAATGATCCAGGCAAGCAAAGCAGGCTTCCTTTTCCGCAGTACAGAGCAGATCCGTGCAGATCATCCGGAAATTCCTGCTTACGAAGAGTACGATGAACTTCTTGCAGCGATCAGAAAAGCAATGAAATGAAGAAGGGAAAGTCGGAATGATCAACGAAAGAATTGTGATCGAAGAAAAAACAAAGGACTATAATGAGGCATGGATAGAGACCTATTTCTGGCAGGAGTCGGAAGAACTCTATCCGGGACAGAAGCGTCCGGTCATAGTGATTTGTCCGGGCGGAGCTTATGGCATGACTTCTGACAGAGAGGCAGAAGCCATTGCTGTCCGGTTTATGGGAATGGGCTATCACGCAGTGGTACTTCGTTATAGTGTGGCACCTGCCAGATATCCGGTGGCTCTCCGTCAGCTGGCAAAAACAGTAGCTCTTCTCAGAGAGAACAGCGATAAGTGGCATATTGAAAAAAATAAGATCATTGTGTCCGGTTTTTCGGCAGGTGGCCATCTGGCAGCTTCTTTGGGAGTATTCTGGAATACGGAGGAGCTTGCCGGGATCACGGGAATGGAAAACGAGAGGATCCGTCCCAATGGCATGATCCTGAATTATCCGGTGATCACTTCAGGGGAAGCTGGTCATGAAGAAAGCTTTCGAAATCTTCTGGGAGATCGTTATGAGGAGCTGAAAGATCGGATGTCTCTGGAATTTCAGGTTACGGAAGATACACCCAGAACCTTTATCTGGCATACCTTTGAGGATCAGACGGTGCTGCTGGATAATACACTTCTCTTTGTTCAGGCACTCTATAAAAAGGGCATTCCAGTGGAGTATCATGTTTTTCCGCAGGGACCCCATGGGATCGGCCTGGCAAATGAGCTGACTGCCAACGAAAACGGCAGAGGAATTGCAAGAGCCTGTGAACCATGGAGTGAGCTTGCAGGAAAATGGCTGAACCGAGAATTCCCATGGTGGAACGGGGCAAAGATCGAAAGATAATACGAGACTGCTGTGTCGGATAAAATATCCTTTTTACCGGGAAACCGGTAGAGAGGGTATTTTTTATGATTGTGATGACTGCTGTATTTGTCGGCTGTTTTGTCTGGCTTATCTGATGATAAAAGCTTTGCAGGGTTTTGATGTGGATCTGGATCAACATTCACATTGCAGAAAGAAAGGAATTTTGATAATTATGGATAAAAATCAGATTTTTATTACCAGTGGTACGGAATATAAAAGAATGACAAAGGAGCTTCTGGAAAAAGCGGATCTTCAGTCCCATATCGGGGACAGAAAGAAAAAGATCGGGATCAAGCCGAATCTGGTTTCTCCTTCAGAGGCTTCTTGGGGTGCAACGACTCATCCGGAAGTGGTTGCAGGAATTATCGAATATCTGAAGGAGCATGGTTTCCGGGATATGGTGATGTTGGAGGGATCCTGGGTAGGAGATAAGACAAGGGAGGCCTTTGAGACCTGTGGCTTTGACAGGCTTGAGGAAGAGTATCAGGTGCCGTTCTGGGATATGCAGAAGGATAAGGGGATTTCTGTGGACTGCGGCGGCATGGAGCTGAATGTCTGTGAGCGGGTAAAGGAGCTTGATTTTCTGATCAATGTGCCGGTTCTGAAAGGCCATTGTCAAACAAAGATCACCTGTGCCCTTAAGAATATGAAGGGGTTGATCCCAAATAAGGAAAAGAGACGGTTTCATTCTCTGGGGCTTCATAAACCCATTGCTCATCTGAATATGGGGATACAGCAGGACTTTATTGTTGTGGATAATATCTGCGGGGATCTGGATTTTGAGGATGGCGGAAATCCTGTCGTGATGAACCGGGTGATGGCTGCCTGTGATCCGGTTCTTGTGGATGCATATGTGTGTCAGATGATGCATTATGAGGTAGCTGAGGTTCCTTATGTGAAGCTGGCAGGTGAGCTTGGCGTGGGCTGCTCAGATATTTCCAAAGCAGATGTCAGATTTCTGGAGGATGGTGCGGATCAGAGGATGCCGATATCCAGAAAGGTTGTGGAGCTTGCGGATGCCGTGGAGGAAGTGGAATCCTGCAGTGCCTGCTACGGGTATCTGATCCCGGCATTGGAGATGCTGAAGGAAGAGGGGCTTTTTGAGAAACTGGATGAAAAGATCTGCATCGGACAGGGGTATCGTGGTAAGACAGGAGTGCTTGGTGTGGGACACTGTACCTGTAAGTTTCAGAATTATGTGGAGGGGTGTCCGCCGTTGGAGGGGGATATATATGAGTTTTTGAAAGAGTATATTGGTGAACGGACGCCGGGGAAGTGACAGTCCTCCGGGCCGGACTCCGTCGGGGGATGCTGCTAAGGTTCCGTGAGCCGGCTAAAACCATTGCGGAAGGGCCCAGAACTCACCTTCGGCTCAAACAGCTGGGCCCTTCCGCAATAACGCCGTCTCCCGCAACCTAACCATCATCACCCCTTCTCCGTAGCAGCCCGGAGGACTGTCACTTCCCCGGCTGACGTTTCAGCCGGAGAGGTAGAAGCGGACGCGTGGTGTCCTGTCCTTACGTTTTGATGAGTTGAGCGTCCGCAGTTGGAGGTGTGGGAAGAATAGCGTCTGGTCAATAAATATTTTGGTGTTGCTCAATGTGTTGGAATGGTGGGAAGGATACGTCTTCTTGTTGAAAGGTGTTATGCCGATGAGATCGGCACAGCCTGGCGTTTTAAACAAACGCAAAATCCATCACCCTGTCAACAACGTAACATAACTAAAACGTACGGTTCATAGCGGGGCCTGAGGGAAGGGGTGCAGGGGAGGGGAAACGGCCTTTCGCAACTACGAGTGCTTCCCCTCCCCTGCGGTTTCACTTACGCTTCCAAAGCGTAAAAACATTTTTCAGAAAAAATTTTCAGAAAAAAAGAATCCTAAAGACATCTCTTTACAATCTCAATAATCTGCTCCATAGAAAACCGGCTGCTGTCAATACAGAGATCATACTGTGTCATATCCAGCCATTTGCTGTCTGTAAAGTATTCATAGTAAGCCTTTCTCTCTTTATCCATTTTTTTGACCAGTTTCCGTGCGCTGGCTTCTTCTCTGCCGGTACGGCGTATCACATTCTGAACTCTTTCCTCAAAAGGTGCATGGATAAAAAGTTTAAGTGATTTATCCTTCAGGATACTGGTTGCACAGCGGCCGACAATTACGCAGTCCTCTCTCTGCGGAAGGGACAGGATGATCTTTCTCTGGAGATCATAGAGCACATCGTTCATTGGTACAAAAGAGAAATTATCTGTAAACTGCAGCTCACTGTCAACGGGAAATACCCACTGACTGGCTTTTTTCTCGTCTACCTTTGCCAGGGTGTCGAAGGGGATATTGTTTTTCTTGGCAGCCATGTCGATCAGTTCTTTATCATAAAAACCGATGTCCAGGTTTTCAGCCAGAGTCTTGCCGATAAGGCGTCCGTTGCTTCCAAACATACGATTGATGGTGATAATACGTTTTGCCATAAAGATACCTCCTTTATCTCGGACCGGAAGCAGGAATATCTGATTTCCGGTAGTTTTTCTTACTTCTTTTATAACATATTTCGGTAAAAAATACCAGAAAATAATATATAATTTTTAAAATAATATTTAATATATACAAAAAATAATGGTAGCAGACAGAAAATATAATTAATTATTTGTATTTGTATATGAAAAATAGGATGCCTTTTTCACTGGGTTTTCACAGATCACACAAAGACTTTACACATTTTTTTTAAAAATATTTTTAAAACAGAGAGAACATACACAGCATATTTGGAGGTTAAGGAAAATGAAACGACGGCGTAAAAGGCTTATGGTGATCATCCCGTTTTCTACTATGACCAGGCTTGCGGATAATGTACTGGATGTGACCATGTTTTACGCATCCGGAGCAGATGAGGATAGCCTGGAGCCGGCAGAAAATGCGTTTACAGAGCTCCTGATGGAACGCTTTGAGCAGGACGAAGACGCTTTTTCCATTGTGGATCAGTCAGAGATCATGGAAGCCATGTCTGGTGTCACCAACACCATGTCTCTGATGATCGGTGTGCTTTTTGGCCTGTATCCGGCTAACAAGGCAGCATCCAGGAAGCCTATTGATGCGCTTCGGTATTCCGGCTAAAAAGAAATTATAATAACGTGATTTGTGAGATGGATTTTTTGTCAGAACAAATCGCGTTTTTTTATCTGGAAATCCGCACATTGATAAGGTATAATCTATAACAGTTAGAGGAATATCTCTGCCGGGAGGACGGAACTGCCGGCAGGGAACTGCCGAGAAAGGGATGACAGTAAATTTGAACATCGTGGAGAAATGTGTTTCATGCTTGAATATAAAAGAATCTTATGATCTGGCCAGGCGCATGGAACAGGAAAAAACAAATCCGGTTCTGGGATACCGTACAGCAGGCTCCCTGGCAGAGCGAAAAACCGGAGATATGCTTTTGGAAGAAATGAAAAAAGCCGGTTTCACACAGGTAGAAAAAGATAAGATCCGTGTGGATGCATGGGAATTTAAAAAAGCGGTGATGCGCTGCCATGACAGAGAGGGAACCTGCCGGGAGATCCAGCTTGGCGCATATCAGACAGATTTTAAGACCAATGGCTTTCAGAGGTTTGATCTGGTATATCTTGGAAAGGGTACAGCTGACGAATATAAGGATATCGATGTGAAAGGAAAGCTGGTTCTTATCGAGATCAATCAGAGAGAAGAATGGTGGATCAACTACCCGGTGTATCAGGCACACCTGAAGGGTGCAGCAGCTCTGATCGCCGTACAGAGCAGAGGATACGCACAGATCGATGATACGGCTTTGAATGCACAGGATATCGCAGGACCTTCCTGTGCGCCTGCATTTTCCATGTCACGGGCAGATTTTCTTATGATCCGTCAGCTGATGGAGGAAAAAAATGAGAATGGGAATCGTGTTCCGGAGCTTTCCGTGGAATTTGATGCGGACACAGAGGTGATCAAAGACCAGTATACCTACAATATCGTTGGCAAAATCCCGGGAACCGATTCGGATTCCATGATCCTGTTAAGTGCTCACTATGATTCCTATTTTGAGGGATTTCAGGACGATAATGCGGCAGTGGCCATGATCATTGGAATTGCCAGGGCGCTGCTCCGTGGTGGCTATAAACCTCGCCATACTATTGTGGTATGTGCTCTTGCAGCAGAAGAATGGGGGATTTCCGACACAAAATATGACTGGTCCACAGGTGCTTACCGCCAGGTATTTGATGCGAGACCGGAGTGGCAGGGGCACGTGATCGCAGATCTGAATTTTGAGCTTCCGGCTCATGCACACAGTACCAGAGATGCAGTACGATGTACCTATGAGTATGCGGATTTTGTGCGTAGCTTCGTGGATGCTGTGCAGATGCCGGAGGGGATTTATCCGGAGGGCATGACCACGTTGTACCCCATTGAAACCTGGTCTGATGATTTTACCATGGCTATTTCCGGGATCCCGTCCATGGTCAATGATTTCAGCGGTGGTCCGTTTATGGAAAATTATTATCATTCCCAATACGATAACCAGGATGTTTATGAGGAAGAGGTATACAGATTCCATCATGAATTTTATCTGAAACTTCTTCTGGCTATTGACAGCCTTGCTCTGCCGCCAATGGATTTCGGGCGGGTACTGGACCAAAGTATTAAGACCCTGGATACGGATCTGTGTATGCAGATCGGCGCCGACAGTACACTCCTTCTGAAAAAAACAGAAGAGGCAAAAAAAGCGGCTGCCATCCTTGCAGAGCAGGTACGGCACTTCAACAGCCTTCCGGAAGAAAAACGTGACTGGAAAAAAGCCGATGCCATTACCGAAAAGCTTCTCGGTGTATTCCGGAAATCCCAGGATTATCTGGTACGTCTGGACTGGGATGACAATGTGATCTTTCCGCAGCAGGCAGTGCAGAACAATCTTTATGCACTGAAGAAAGCGATGGGATATCTGGAAAAAGGAGAGATCGCACCTGCGCTGGAGGCTTTTTACAGTATTGACAACAACTGTTATGCCTTTCAGTTTGAGCGGGAAGTCTTTTATCATTTTACGGAATATATCTTGAAGCAGTCCCCGGATCGCCTGATGTGGGGGAAGGGCAGGATCATCCACCATGAGAACCTTTATGATCTTGTGGAAAGTCTGAAGGAAAAGAAGCCGGGTGACAGTCTGGAGGCAGAAAAGCAGAGCCTCAAGGAAGCCTGGGAAAGACAGAAGCGTTATTATGCCGATGATATTGAATATCTGATCCGTGCAGTGGAAAAGCTCAGGAATCTGATCTGCGAGGTCAGTGATATGTTTGAAAAAGGAACAGAATAAAACCATACCTGGAGGAAAGAATGGAAAGCCATAATTTATACCGAGTGAAAGAAGAAGATCTGGATAAGCTGATCCGGATATTGACCGTATGTTTTTCGGAGGATCCTCTGTATCATGCACTGATCCCGGACAGGGATACCAGAGAACGGCTGATGCCGGAGCTTTTTACCTGTGATCTTACGGAGTTTTTTGAGACCTGCGAGATTTATGCAGACAGCAGTGAGTTGAACAGTATCCTGGTAGTATCCGACGGAACAGAGCATGAAGCAGCCTTACATAATCTGATGGTGGATTTTTTTGCCCTTCTGAAAACAGATGGCTATCTGATCAAAGAGGATCCAAGTCTTGCGACCCTGCGGAAATTCATCCAGGGAAAAGACTATCTGAATTCCAGCTGGACTTCCCAGCTTCATACAGCAGAAAGACTTCATGTGATCTATCTGGCAGTGGCGCCGAAGATGCAGCATCACGGTCTTGCTGAAAAGCTGATGGATGAGGTGATCGATTATGCGGACAGGCATAAGCTGATGATCTCTCTGGAAACCCATAATCCGGCAAATGTTTCCATGTATGAGAAATTCGGATTTAAATTATACGGCATTGTACAGAAAAAAGGATTTGATCTGAAGCAGTACTGCATGATCAAACAGGCATAGGAGGAATTACGATGAAACGAAAATGGTGGCATGACAAAGTGGTATATCAGATATACCCCAAGAGCTTTTATGATTCCAACGGAGACGGAATCGGAGACATCCCAGGAATCATCAGCAAGCTTGATTATCTTAAGGAACTGGGAGCAGATATCCTCTGGCTTTCCCCAATCTATAAATCTCCCCTTGCAGACCAGGGATATGACATTGCAGATTATTATGCGATTGATCCGAGGTTTGGGACCATGGAGGATATGGATCGTCTGATCGCAGAAGCAAAAAAAAGAGAAATGTACATCCTTATGGATCTGGTGGTAAATCACTGCTCCGATGAGCATGAGTGGTTTCAGCAGGCTATTAAGGATCCGGACGGAAAGTATGGAAATTTCTTTTATATCCGGGACAAAAAGTATGGCAAAGCTCCCTGCAACTGGAGAAGCTATTTCGGTGGTCCGGCATGGGAAGAGCTTCCGGGACATCCGGATAAACAGTATCTCCATGTATTCCACAAGAAGCAGCCGGATCTCAACTGGGAGAATCCTGAAGTAAGAGAGGAAGTCTACAAAAACATCCGCTGGTGGATGGAAAAAGGGCTTGGCGGATTCCGTATTGATGCCATTATCAATATCAAGAAGAAGCTTCCGTTTTCCGATTATCCTGCCGATCGTGCAGATGGGCTCTGCAGCGTCGGGAGGATGCTGGAGGAGGCAGAAGGGATTGGAGAATTTCTGGGAGAGATGGCTGAGAAGTGTTTTCATCCCTATGATGCTTTTACTGTAGGAGAGGTCTTCAATGAAAAGGAAGATGAGATCAAAGATTTTATCGGAGAAAACGGATATTTTTCATCCATGTTTGATTTTGAAGAAACCTGTTACGGAAAGAGCGAGGATGGCTGGTATGCATCCAAACCGTACCTGACTCCGGAAGAGTACAAGAAGTGTATTTTCCATACGCAGAAAAAGATTGGGGATACCGGCATGATCTCCAACATTATTGAGAATCATGATGAGCCAAGAGGTGTCTGTCACTATATTTCTCCGGAAGATCGCTGTCCGGATTCAAAGAAGCTCCTGGCAGGTGTTTATTTCCTGCTGAAGGGAATTCCGTTTATTTATCAGGGGCAGGAGATCGGTATGGAAAATATGGAGTTTACTTCTATGGATCAGATCGATGACATCAGTACCATCGATGAATACCAGGTAGCGCTCCGTGCCGGATGCAGTGAAAAAGAAGCGCTTGATGCTGCTTCCGCATTTTCCAGAGACAATGCCAGAACTCCGGTACAGTGGAGCGCAGAGAAAAATGCGGGATTTTCAGAAGGAGAGCCGTGGCTTGGGGTCAATCCCAATTATAAGGAGATTAATATAGAGTCCCAGTTAACGGATAGTAATTCCCTCCTTTCTTTCTACAAAAAGCTGACTGCATTGAGAAAAGCTCCGGAATATAAAGAAACGCTTGTATACGGAACATTCGCTCCATATCAGGAAGAACAGAAGAATCTGATCGCATATACAAGAAACGGTGAGAAAAATCTTCTGATCCTGGGAAATATGCAGGCACAGTCACAGAAGGTATCTTTGCCGGGAGAAGTAAAAGAGGTGCTTCTGAATAATCAGAAAGCTGTGGAGATCACAGAAAAAGAGATCATTTTGAAACCGTATCAGTTTATCGTTCTGGAGACCGCTGACTGATGCGGCATCAGAACAGCAGAGAAAAAAACAATAGCTATTTAGCTGACAGTCTGTTAAAATAAATGCTCGGCTGAAAAAACAGCCGTAAAGAAAGAGAATGAGAATTCAGAAGGGAATAAAGTATGCTGAAGATAAAGAATTACGTAAAGGCAGAAAGCCTTGAACAGGCATATGAACTGAACCAGAAAAGAACAGCCTGTGTGCTGGGCGGTATGGTCTGGCTGAAAATGGGAAACAGGAACATCATGACAGCCATTGACCTGTCAGGTCTTGGGCTGGATACTATTACAGAAACAGAAGAAGCATTTGTGATCGGCTGCATGACACCACTTCATGCGCTGGAAACCCACAAAGAGCTGAATGCCTATACAAACAGTGCTATCCGTGAAAGTGTACGGCACATTGTGGGTGTGCAGTTTCGAAACTGTGCCACAGTGGGCGGAAGTATTTTCGGAAGATTCGGATTTTCCGATGTACTGACCATGTTTCTGGCACTGGATACCTGGGTGGAGCTGTACAATGGCGGAACCATTCCGCTGGCACAGTTTGCATCCATGGAAAAGGATAACGATATCCTGGTAAATATCATTGTAAAAAAACAGCCGCTGAACAGTGTGTACTTAAGTCAGCGGAACAATTCCACAGATTTTCCTGTGCTCACCTGTGCGGCCGCTCTTATTGACGGAAAAGCAAGAACTGTCATTGGGGCCAGACCCGGAAAAGCAATGATCGTGGAAGATGAAGAGGAAATCTTAAAAGATTTTGTACAGATGGATGCACAGCAGAAAAAGGATGCAGCAGCATCTTTTGCCGCATATGCGGCGGAACATGTTTCTACAGACAAGAACATGCGTGCTTCAAAAGAATACAGAAGTCTTCTTGTGAAAGTCCTTACAAGAAGAGCCTGGGAAGAGATCGGAGGGAGAGCAGAATGAATATCACTTTCTGGCTGAATGGTGTAAAACGGCAGGCCGAGGTACGTCCGGATGAACTGCTTCTGGATTTCCTGCGGAAAAACAGCTGTTACAGCGTAAAACGTGGCTGTGAGACTGCAAACTGTGGTCTCTGTACTGTGCTGATGGATGAACGTCCGGTACTGTCCTGCTCCATGCTGGCTGCCCGCGCAGACGGGAAACGGATCGTGACTCTGGAGGGAATGCAGGAGGAAGCAAAGGAATTCGGCGCTTTTATGGCAAATGAGGGAGCAGAGCAGTGCGGCTTCTGCAATCCGGGATTTATCATGAATGTATTTGCCATGTTAAAGGAACTGGAAGATCCCACAGAAGAGGATATCCTGGAGTATCTTTCCGGAAATCTGTGCCGTTGCTCGGGATTTGTGGGACAGACCAGAAGTATCCTGAAATTTCTCGACTATAAAAAAGGACAGGAGGAAGGAAAATGAAATACGTAAACAAGCCGGTGCCAAAAACAGATGCAATGTCGCTGGTAACCGGAAAACCGGTCTATACCGATGATCTTGCACCTTCTGACTGCCTGATCGTCAAGATCTTAAGAAGTCCTCATGCCAATGCCTGGGTGGAAGAGATCAAGACAGATGCTGCAAAGAAGATCGAGGGGATTGCCTGTGTTCTGACCTATGAGGATGTTTCCCACAAAAGATTTACTCTGGCCGGACAGACAGCGCCTGAGATCAGTCCATGGGATCGTTATATCATAGATAAGCATGTGCGTTTTGTAGGGGATCCGGTTGCCATCGTAGCCGGTGAGACAGAAGAGGCAGTAGATAAAGCCCTGAAGCGCATTAAGGTAAAATATCGTGTGGAGGAAGCGGTTCTGGATATCCACACAGCCAAGGATAATCCCATTCTGGTGCACCCGGAGGATGATTGGTATATGCCGATCCCGGCCGGCGGAGATAATAAGCGTAATCTCTGTTCCTCCAATGTAGAAGAAGTGGGTGATGTGGATGCCATGCTGGAAAAATGTGCGTATACAGTAGACCAGGTTTACCACACAAAGGCAAATCAGCAGACCATGATGGAGACCTTCCGTACCTACTGTTATATGGACCATTTTCAGAGACTGACGGTGGTTTCTTCCACCCAGATCCCGTTCCATATCCGAAGGATCGTAGGAAATGCGCTGAACATTCCGTCTTCCAAAGTTCGTGTGATCAAGCCTCGTATCGGCGGGGGCTTTGGTGCAAAACAGTCTTCTGTCAGTGAGGTTTTCCCGGCACTGGTAACATGGGTTACCGGGCGTCCGTCCAAGATCGTTTTTTCCAGAAAGGAATCCATGATCGCGTCTTCTCCGCGGCATGAGATGGAAGTCCATATCCGTATGGGTGCAGACGAAAACGGTATTGTAAAGGCAATCGATCTTTATACTCTTTCCAACACCGGTGCCTATGGAGAGCATGGGCCTACAACCGTAGGACTTTCAGGCCATAAATCCATTGCGCTGTATCGTCATACGGAAGCCTACCGTTTTGCCTATGATGTTGTTTACACCAATATGCAGGCAGCTGGCGCTTATCGTGGCTATGGTGCCACACAGGGTATTTTTGCTGTGGAGTCCGCAGCAGATGAGCTGGCTCATAAGATGGGGATGGATCCAGTAAAATTCCGTGAGCTGAACATGCCTATGGAGGGAGAGGCACTTCCAGGATATCCGGATGTACCGATCAACGGCAGCTGTACCATGGATAAATGCCTCGCCCGTGCAAAGGAAATGATCGGATGGGATGAGAAATATCCGTTCCGTGATATGGGTAACGGCAAAGTACGGGGTGTCGGTATCGCTATGGCCATGCAGGGCTCATCTATTGCAGGGATCGATGTCGGCGGAGCAGACATTAAATTAAATGAGGATGGTTCCTATACCCTGGCACTTGGATGTTCTGATATGGGAACCGGCTGTGATACCATTCTTGCTCAGATGGCAGCAGACTGTCTGGATACAGATATGAAAAATATCGTGGTATTCAGTGTGGATACAGATATTTCTCCCTATGATTCCGGTTCTTATGCATCTTCCACAACCTATGCAACCGGAAATGCCGTGATCCAGGCCTGCGGAGAACTCAGAAAGAGAATCCACACTTTTGGCGCACAGATGCTTGGAGTATCTGCAGAGGATTCTGATTTTGACGGAGAAAAAGTCCGCACAGAAGACGGAAAAGAGGTAACGCTGCAGCAGATCGCAGGAAAAGCGACCTGTGGAGTCTGCAGTGAGCTTCAGGTTGTAAAAGAATATTCTTCTCCGATCTCTCCGCCACCGTTTATGGTAGGTGCCGCTGAAGTGGAGGTCGATAAAGAGACCGGACAGATCGATGTCATTGATTATGTGGGCGTGATCGACTGTGGAACTCCGATCAATCCAAATCTTGCCAGAGTGCAGGCAGAAGGCGGTATCGGTCAGGGAATCGGAATGGTTCTGTATGAGGATGTGCAGTATACAGATAAGGGAAAGATCCGTAACAATTCTTTTATGCAGTATAAGATCCCCAACCGTATGGATATTCCGAAGGTGCGGATCGAGTTTGAGAGCAGCTACGAGAAGACAGGTCCTTTCGGTGCAAAATCCATTGGTGAGCTTGTGATCGATACACCTTGTCCGGCTATTGCCAATGCGGTTTATAATGCAACAGGTGTACGTGTCAGAGAGCTCCCGATCACTCCGGAGAAGGTTGCAATGGGAATCCTTGCCAGAGAAGCCGGAGAGAAGGTGTGAAATGCAGGAGCTGATACTGGCAATTGCCGGACTGATCCTGGAACTGCTGGTATTTTTCTGTGCAGGAAGTCTGCTGACACGGATACTGAAAATGAAGGCGGAAGTAACCATGGAACTGGTCTTGGGATATCTTCTGTATTTTGCGGCTTTTGAGATACTTGCAGTTCCTATGACACTGAAATGGGTAAAACTGAGTACCTTTTCGTATCTGTGGATGGTGATCATGGCAGCTTGTGTACTGGCAGCATGCCTGTTTGCGCATAAACTTTGGAAGGGACAGCTGGACCGGATAGGAGAAACATTTCGGAAGCATTCACTGCTGCTGCTTTTGACCGCTGCGGCAGTGATCCTGCAGTGTTTTCTGGTGGCTGCATATCAGGACGTTACTGCAGATGCAACACATTATATTGGTGCAGTAAGCACTTCCGTGTATACAGACACTCTTGCCCGATACAGTCCGCTTACCGGTGTTATCCAGAGAAATTTTAATCTCCGCTATGATCTTTCTGCATATCCGATGAACAATGCGGTGTGGTGTGTCCTTCTGGGCATCCACCCGATCGTTCAGTCCAAGGTCGTGATGTCTGTGATCAACATGCTGATGATCAATCTTCTGATCTACCAGATCGGAAAAAGCTTTTTTCGTGGAGATGAAAAAAAAGCAGACCTGATGGTTCTTTTTGTGTGTCTGATGCAATTGTTTTCTTTTTCTATCTATACAACAGGAACCTTTGCGTTTATGCGGGTTTATGAAGGGAAGGCCCTGCTGGCAAATATTTCCATTCCGGCAGCGCTTCTGGTAAGTATACGGCTCTGGCTCAACAAAGATGGCAGAAATAAAGAGAGCTGGGTGCTGCTTTTCATTGCTGCAGTCAGTGCGTTGACGTTTTCAGGATCCTCCCTTATTTATCCTGCAGTAGTCAGTACGGCGATCCTTCCGGTGATGGTGCTGAAGAAAAAGCTTTCCTACGCGATTCCCTATGCGCTTTGTATGCTGCCGGGATTTTTGTATGCCCTGGTTTATTTTTCGGCGAAGCTTGGATGGATTGCATTTCCGGCATCATAGGAAACTGGGAGGATACTATGGATAGGAGAAGAAAATGGCGGGAGTAACGATCGAAGAACTGGGACTGCGTTTTGTGCAGATCTGTATGGAAAATTACTGGAGTGGCTGTATGCTGCCTGTATTTTTTCTGGCAGGTATACTCTGGGATATTTTTTACCGCAGGAGAAAAGAATCCAGAGTGTTCCTGTATTATCTAGTCTTTCTGGCACTTACGGTATATAATCCGGTTCTTGTAAAATATGTGATACCAAAGGTACATTTTGAAAATGAATATTATCGTTTTATCTGGATCCTTCCGGTGATCCCGGGTGCTGCCTATTATGCTGTACGGATCGTAGAAGCGGTAAGGTTTCGATGGCTGAAGGCTGTAACAGCGCTGATCCTTGCGGCAGTGATCGTCACTACGGGGACACCTGTTCCCGGCATTGCAAAAGATTATGTGATGGCGGAAAACATCTATAAAGTCCCGAATGAGCTGCGCTCAGTATGCGATGTGATCCATCAGGACTGCGATAAAGAACAACCCAAGGTTGTTTTTGACAATGAGCTGAATCTGGTGGCTAGACAGTATGATCCGTCACTGATCCTTGTTCTGGATCGTAATTTTATCCTGTATCGTGCAGGAAGTACTGTGGTAGGAAACTACGAAAACAGCAAGGCCTACCAGATCCAGAAAGTGATCATGGATGTGATCAGTTATCAGATGGATGTAGGGATCGATAAGTTCCGGCAGGTATTGAAAAGAACGGAAACCGATTATCTCGTTCTTCCGGTAGATCTTACAAATCATGACTATATCCGTCAGGCAGGATGTACCCCTATTGCACAGACAGAAAAATATGTGGTATACAGGTTTGAAGGGTGAATATGTTCGCCCTTCTGGCCTGGAAAAATGACTAAAGTGCGTAAAACGATACGGAGAACGGAGTGAACAGCAACCATAAAATGTGTGATGAATATGTACTGTTTAAAAAAATCTTTACAATTTCATGGATTTGTGTTAAAATCATAAACAGTGTAAACCTACTTTGATAATTTCATACCTGAATTTAGAAGTTATGTTTTTCATTATGCACCTGTAGCTCAGTGGATAGAGCAGTGGTTTCCGGTACCATGTGCGGGGGTTCGATTCCCTTCAGGTGTGTTACCCGGAACAGTGGGAATTGTTCCGGCGTGTTGTTATGATAAGGAGGACAAGAACTTGGATGATTTCAGAGAATGGTTATCAGATAACCTTCGCTATTTTATGTTAGGCGGAGCCATTCTGGTGATCGTGCTTGTTCTGATCTTTGGCGTCCGCGCCTGTGTTGGAGGTAAGAAGGGGAATTCCAATAAAGATCAGACAACAGCCCAAAGTAACCAGGAAAATGATCCTTCTTCTCCGGCAAATGATGGGGAGACAGACGAGAAGAAAGACGCCAGTTCCGCGGCAGATACGGATGCGGAGACAACCATGGAAAAAGCCAGCACGGAAGTAACCGAGCTGATTCAGAGCTATTATAAAGCTTTTGGGGAAAAAGACATTGCAACACTTAAGACGATTGAGGACGGATTTACGCCGGCTGATGAGTCGCAGATTAATTCAAGGGATTATATTGATGGGTATGAGGTACAGAATGTTTACGCTAAGAAGGGACTGACGGACGATTCGTATGTCGTTTATGTAGTCTTTAATTATATCTGTACTGGAATTGAGACTCCGGTTCCGGCACTGAGCCAGTTTTATGTGGAGACGGGCAGTGACGGCAATCTGAAGATCAAAGGTGGTGCTGATGACGATGCAGATATCAGTGCCTATGTGAAAAAACTGGAATCTGAGAAGGATGTGCAGGAGCTTATCACAAAGGTAAAGACGGACTATGAAGCTGCGCAGGAGAGTGATCCCTCTCTGGCAGAATTCCTTCAGGGCCTTGGTGAAGATGCCAGTGCTTCCGCAGATGCAGGAACAATGCTTACAGTTACAGAGGATTGTAATGTTCGTGCTTCCGCAGATTCAGAGGGTGAGGTTATCGGTGGTTTTTCTGCAGGAACGGAAGTTGAAAAGAAAGGGCAGGAAGGCGACTGGATACAGGTTGATTATGATGGACAGACCGGTTATGTCTATAGTGGTCTGTTAGAATAATAAGGGTTAATAAAATGCAGGTTCCGGAAGAACCTGCATTTTTGTTGCTCTGATATAACGAAAGATCATTTTTTGAGTGAACCGTCTGCTGCCAATGTGTATTTTTTTCCATTTACGGTGATGGTTCCGGTCTGCATGATTCCGTCTTCGTCCAGATAATAACGTTTTTTGCCTAGGGTGATCCAGCCGGTCTGCATGATTCCGTCCTTATTGAAATAATATCGATGACCATCTGTGTCGGTAAGCCATCCGGTATAGGCGGTTCCGTCAACCATAAATTTCCAGTTGGTGCCATCCGGTGTCCAGACTCCGTTTTCTGCCTCCGGCGAAACCTTTTCTGTTTCGGGAATCTCTGTGGGAACAGGAGACGGTGTGGCGGAAGGTGAGGGAGCGCCGGAAGATATCGATACATCTGTATGGTGATCGCGATCTGAACTTGGTTCAATAGTCGAAATATCGCTGGTATTTATGGAAACTACGGAAGTACTGCTGCTTTCAAAAGGACCGGCCGATGACTGGGTAAAGAGAATACCGCAGATCAGACACAGGAAAACAGCGACAAAGATCAGCAGCCGGTTCATACGTGGAGTATGCTCTGACATGTTTTTCCTCCTGATATTTAAGTATATTTCTGTTTATCATACAATAATGAGAAAGAAAATACAAGAAAAATAACCGGTTGCGAACGCATGAGAAAAAATATATAATAGAACAATGGACGAAAAAATCAGAATCAATAAATATTTAAGCGATATAGGAGTCTGCTCAAGAAGAGAGGCAGACCGACTGACAGAAGCGGGGAGAGTTACTGCTAATGGAGAACTGGTTTCCACAGGAATGAAGATCCTTCCGGATGCGGAGATCTGTATTGACGGAAAGCCTGTAAAAAAACAGGAAAAAAAGATCCTGCTTCTTTTTCATAAACCAAAAGGGATTGTCTGCAGCACCAAGCAGCAGCGGAATGAGATGACAGTAACAGAATATCTGGATTATCCGGTGCGGATCTATCCCATAGGACGGCTGGATAAAGATTCCGAAGGACTGCTTCTCCTTACCAATGAAGGAGATCTGGTGAACCGTATCATGAAGGCGGGGAACTACCATGAAAAGGAATATCAAGTGACCGTGAATAAACCGGTGACAGAAGAATTTATCCGTGGTATGGGCGGCGGAGTGCCGATCCTTGATACGGTCACACGTCCCTGCAAGGTTACAAAAACAGGGAAGAACAGTTTTTGTATCATCCTTACCCAGGGTCTGAACCGCCAGATCCGTCGTATGTGTGAATATTTCGGATATAAAGTCGTAACACTGAAACGTGTTCGGATCATGAATCTGTATATTGATGGCCTGGAAGAGGGGAAATATCGTGAGATCCGACCGGAAGAACGAAAAGAACTGGAGGAGATGCTTTCCTCCGAAAAATCAGAAAAAAGGACGGGAGGAAGCCATGAACGAATCATCCATAAAAAAAATGAAAGAGCTGGGAGAAAAGCTCCGGGAAGCGTCCAGGGCCTATTATCAGGAAGACAGGGAGATCATGTCCAACGTGGAGTACGACGCCCTGTACGACACTCTGAACGCACTGGAGAAAGAAACAGGGATCGTTCTGGCAGACAGTCCAACCGTTAATGTAGGATATGAGGCAGTGGAGCAGCTCCCCAAGGAAGAACATGAGAGACCGATGCTGTCTCTGGATAAGACCAAAGAGAGAGAAGCTTTGAGAGAGTTTATCGGGGAACATCCTACACTTTTATCCTGGAAGCTGGATGGCTTAACGATCGTGCTTACCTATGAAAACGGAGAGCTTATAAAGGCAGTTACCAGAGGAAATGGTATTGTGGGAGAGGTTATTACCAATAATGCCAGAGTATTTAAGAACATACCTTTGAAAATTTCTTTTAAAGGGAGACTGGTACTTCGCGGAGAAGCCATCATTACCTATTCGGATTTTGAAAAGATCAACGAAACCATCGGAGATGCAGATGCCAAATACAAAAATCCCAGAAATCTCTGCAGTGGTTCTGTCCGCCAGCTGAATAACGAAATTACAGCGAAGAGAAACGTACGGTTTTATGCTTTTTCTTTAGTGAGTGCGGAAGGCGTGGATTTCCGGAATTCCAGGGAGGTGCAGTTCCGGTGGCTGAATGAACAGGGCTTTGAAGTTGTGGAATATCGAAAAGTCACAGCGGAAACTCTGGATGAAGCGATGGATTACTTTGCGGAAGCAGTTACGACCAATGATTTTCCGTCAGATGGGCTTGTGGCATTGTATGATGATATTGCTTACGGAGAATCTCTGGGAACTACGGCCAAGTTTCCAAGGAACGCCATGGCATTTAAATGGGCCGATGAGATGCGTGATACGAGACTTCTGGAGATTGAGTGGAGCCCGTCCAGGACCGGACTGATCAATCCGGTAGCAATTTTTGAGCCGGTGGAACTGGAAGGAACCACAGTGAGCAGGGCCAGTGTGCATAACATCAGTATCATGAAGGAACTGAAGCTGGGGATCGGAGATACCATTCGTGTATACAAAGCAAATATGATCATTCCTCAGATTGCGAAAAATCTGACCGGAAGCGGTAATGCACCGATCCCGCATACCTGCCCGGCCTGCGGACAGGAAACGATAGTAAAGAAAGAAAACGATGTGGAATGTCTTTTCTGCGTCAATCCGGGATGCCCGGCCAAGAAGATCAAATCCTTTGGGCTTTTTACAAGCAGGGATGCCATGAATATCGACGGACTTTCCGAGGCAACACTGGAGAAATTTATTGCCAGGGGATTTATCCATGATTTTGGCGATATTTTTGAGATCAGCCGGTATAAAGATGAGATCGTGGAAATGGAAGGCTTTGGGCAGAAATCCTATGATAATCTTATGGAAAGTCTGGAACGGGCGAAAGAGACTACACTTCCAAGGGTGATCTACAGTCTTGGGATCGCAAATATCGGTCTGGCTAATGCAAAGGTGATCTGCCGCCATTTTGACAATAATCTGGACAGGATACGTCATGCCAGTCTGGAAGAGGTCAGTGATATTGATACCATCGGGCCGGTCATTGCCGGAAATCTGGTAGCTTATTTTAGGGATGAGGATAATAATCGCCGCCTGGATCATCTGATGAGATTTCTTCATATTCAGGAGGACAGTCCCAAACAGGAACAGATCTTTGAAGGAATGAATTTTGTAATCACAGGAAGTCTGGTGCACTTTGGAAATCGAAGTGAGGCCAAAGAGCTGATCGAATCCCTGGGAGGCAAGGTTACCGGTTCAGTTACCAAAAAGACCAATTATCTGATCAATAACGACATCCAGTCCAATTCATCCAAAAACAAAAAGGCAAGAGAACTGGGGATTCCGATCCTTTCAGAAGAAGATTTTCGGAAACTTGCCGGAGTGCAGTAAAGGCCGTACAGACTGGAGATACTTTTTATCTGAAGAAAAAAGCCGAGCGGCTCCTTTATAAGAGACGCTTCATATATAAGGAGGGCAAACAATGCCGATCAAAACACAGGGGGATCTTCCGGTAAAGGAGATCCTGGAGAGAGAAAATATATTTGTAATGGACGAAAAACGTGCCATGCACCAGGATATCCGTCCGATCCAGATTCTGATCCTGAATCTGATGCCGCTGAAAGAAGAAACAGAGTTGCAGCTTCTGCGTTCTCTTTCCAATACACCGCTGCAGGTGGATGTGACATTTATGGCTGTGGAGAGCCATGAAGCCAAGAATACATCTCTCAGCCATCTGAACAAGTTTTATGAAACATTCACCGATATAAAGAAAAGTAAATTTGATGGAATGATCATCACAGGAGCACCGGTGGAGCAGATGCCTTTTGAGGAAGTGGATTACTGGAATGAGCTGACTGAGATCATGGATTGGACTGAGAAGCATGTGACTTCCACGATCTTTCTCTGTTGGGCAGCGCAGGCCAGTCTTTATCATTTTTATGGCCTGGAGAAAAAACCTCTGGATAAGAAAATGTTCGGACTTTTCCAGCACAGGGTACTGAACCGTAAGATCCCTCTGGTCCGGGGCTTTGATGATGTATTTCTTGCGCCGCATTCCAGACACACAGAAGTTCCTATTGCAGATATCCATGCATGCAAAGACCTTACGGTCCTGGCGGAAAGCGAAGAGGCTGGTCTGTTCCTTGCAATGGCAGAGGGAGGACGTAAAATCTTTGTTATGGGACATCCGGAATACGACCGCGTGACTTTGGATGGCGAATATAAAAGAGACCTTGCCAAGGGTCTGCCTATTGAAATCCCGAAGAACTATTACAAAGATGACGATCCAAACAACAAACCACTCCTCACCTGGAGGGCCCATGCCAACAACCTGTATACGAACTGGTTGAATTATTACGTATACCAGAGTACTCCGTATGACCTGTACGGGACACCGGATTTCAGGGAAATTTAAGGAATATGAAATAAGTGTTAGCATAAGCTCATAAATCGTAGACAAAGCTATGATTTATGGGCTTATTTTAGATTGCTGCTTACGAAGGTCTTTCCTGAAAAACATTCCTACAAAATGTAGGAATAAATGCAATGTTTATGGTATGAAATGCGGCTGGTCTTTTGCATTTATTTTGATACAATCATTATATAAAAGACATGGAACTGAAATAAGAATTCTTGGTTACTGTTCATTGGTAATATTCTGCGTAGCGTGTTACTGAGAACGGAATGGACAGTAACAATTCTTGATGCAGGCCAGAATATGTTAACGGGAGGATAAATAGTATGATAATCATAGGTGAAAAAATCAATGGATCCATCCCCTCTGTGGCGGAGGCGATCGCAAACAGAGATGCAGAATTCATCAAGCAGCGGGCACTTGCTCAGGCAAACTCAGGAGCAAGCTATATCGATTGTTGCGCATCTGTTCCGGAAGCAGAAGAAGTAGAAACCTTGAAATGGATGATCGACTGTATTCAGGAAGTGACAGATCTTCCGATTTCCGTAGACAGTCCCAGCGCAGATGTTCTTACAGAAGCTTACAAATTCTGCAGAAAACCGGGTATTTTTAACTCTGTATCTGGTGAAGGGGATAAGATCGATAAGATTTTTCCTCTTATGGCACAGCCTGAAAATAAAGGGTGGCAGGTTATCGCGCTTCTAAGCGATGATACAGGTATCCCCAAAAGTGCGGAAGACAGGCTGAAGGTATTTGACAAGATCATGGCAAAAGCGAAAGAGTACGGAATTTCACCGGATCGTATCCATATTGATCCATTGGTTGAGATGCTCTGTACATCTGAAGATGGTATTGCGATGAACGTGGAAGTAATTTCAAGTGTCCGTAAACAGTATCCGATGATCCACATTACAGCGGCGATCAGCAACATTTCCTTCAATCTGCCGGTACGTAAGCTTATCAATTTCGGATTTGTGGTACTTGCAATGAATGCCGGCCTTGACAGTGCGATCATGGATCCTACAAACAGAGATATGCTTGGACTTGTATATGCAACAGAGGCATTGCTTGGTCTGGATGATTACTGTATGGAATACATTGGAGCATACAGAGAAGGTCTGATCGGACCTGTAAAAAAATAAATAAAACGCATATGCGGAATGCGGATAAAAAATAAAAAGCGGAGGTGTTTGATTATGTCAAAAATCACAGAAGTAGCAGAATTGGTAGAAAAAGGAAAAGCAAAACTTGTAGGTGCAGCTGTACAGTCAGCTCTTGATGAAGGCTGTGAGGCAACAGAGATTCTTAACAGCATGATCGATGCAATGGCTGTTGTAGGTGAAAGATTTAAGAACGGAGAAATCTTTGTTCCGGAAATGCTGGTAGCAGCTCGTGCAATGAAAAAGGGTGTTGAGGTTCTGAAACCGCATCTTGCATCCGGCGCTACAGGAAGTATGGGAAAACTTATCATCGCTACTGTAGCAGGAGATCTTCATGATATCGGAAAGAATCTTGTTGCAATGATGATCGAAAGTGCCGGCTTTGAAGTTATTGATCTCGGTGTTGATGTACCTGCATCGAAGGTTATTGAATGTTACAAAGAAAATCCGGATGTTAAGGTAATTGCACTTTCAGCGCTGCTCACAACTACAATGCCGGCTCTGAAGGATACAGTTGCAGCACTTAATGCGGAAGATTTCAGAAGCAATGTTAAGATCATGGTTGGAGGAGCACCGATCACGAAGGAGTTTGCAGATGAGATCGGCGCAGATGGATATTCAGAAGATGCAGCAAGCGCAGCAGTTCTTGCAAAAGCTTTGGCAGCATAAGGGAAAATAAAACGGGCCGCTCTGTATTGTCTGTGCATGGCATAGACGGCAGAGCGGCTTTTGCTTTACAGTGACCATCGGAGGGATGAAAATGTACCGAATAAAATTTATCAGGGAGGAAAAGGAGATCCTGGTGGAACCGGGTACCAGGATCCTTGAGGCGGAAAGAAAAGCAAAGCTGGTTCCTGATGCACCTTGCGGAGGCCGGGGAAAGTGTGGGAAATGTCGTGTTAAAATAGAAGATCACATGGTGCTTGCATGTCAGACGGAAATCCACAGTGACCTTGAAGTAGATACATTGTCCGGATGCCAGGAAGAGGAGATCCTTACAGAAGGAATGCAGAGACCGGTTGCGTTCAGGCCTGATCTGAAACAGAAAAAAGTGATTCTTAAGAAACCGGAGACAGGAGACAACCGCTCTGAATGGGAGCGGCTGACAGAACAGCTGGATGTGGAAAAACCTGTTCTGCCTGATACTGAAATTGCATCGAAGCTTTACGGCTGCAGAAAAGAAGCAGAAGAATGGTATGTGATCTGTGCAGGAAATGAGATCCTGGATATCAGCAGGGAAGAAAAAAAAATCTGTTTTGCGGCTTTTGATATAGGTACAACGACGGTGGTCGGCTATCTTATGGATGCATTGACCGGGAAGCAGCTGGCTCTCAAGAGCAGAATGAACCCACAGACTCAGTATGGCGCAGATGTGATCATGCGGGCGGATCATGCTCTGGAGCATGGCGTAGAGCAGCTGACCGGCTGCATACGGAATGCGGTTGATGAAATGCTCCAGGAACTGGCAGAGGAAGCAGGAAGAAGCACATTAGATATCTGTCAGGTATCTGTGGTAGGAAATACCTGCATGCATCATCTTTTTCTTGGGATTTCTCCGGCATCGCTGGTCCATGCACCGTATAATCCGGCGATCAGTCAGGGGCTTACACTGAATGCAGAGCAATATGGGCTCCATATCCACAGAAAGGGGCAGCTGCTTATGCTGCCTGATATAGCCGGGTATGTAGGGGCAGATACCTGTGGCTGCATTTTGACGCTCAGACAGGATCAGCAGAACGAGATCAGCCTTATGATCGATATTGGAACGAACGGGGAGATGGTCCTTGGAAATAAAACGAGATTAGCCTGTTGTTCAACAGCTGCCGGTCCGGCATTTGAAGGTGCAAAGATCGAGTGCGGGATGCGTGGAGGAGCAGGAGCAATAGATCATGTAGTATGCAAAAATGGAAAATGGGAATACACGACTATAGGAAATAAGGCTCCGGCAGGATTATGCGGTTCAGGTCTGATCGATCTTGTGGCACAGCTGTACCTGGCTGGCTTTATTGATGAAAGTGGTCATCTGGAAAGCGGCCAGGAAAAGGCGGGAGTGTTTGTGCTGGTACCTCCGGAAAAGGCGGGAAATGACAGGGGCGTTTATCTGACACAGAAGGATATCGGAGAGGTACAGCTGGCAAAAGCGGCTATCGCAGCGGGAATCTTTCTTCTTATGAAAAGACTGGAGATCACAGAAAAGGATATTAAACGGGTCTATCTTGCCGGTGCATTCGGCAATTACATGAATCCGGAAAGTGCGGCGGCGATCGGGATGTTCCCGGCTGAGCTGCTGCCCAGGATACAGCCGGTGGGAAATGCAGCAGGAGAAGGTGCCAGGATCGCGCTTCTGAATGAAGAGGAAAGAAAAGAAATGGATCGGACTGTCAAAAATATGGATTTTGTGGAGCTGGCAGCTTCGCCGGAGTTCCAGGACTGTTTTGTGGATGGCTTATGCTTTCCGTAATGCGAGGAGAATGGATATGCTTAATATAAAAGAACTGGAAGAGATGGGAAAAAAGGCAGGATTTTCTTATGTAGCACTTCTGAAGAGCGATTCGATCCAGCTTATGCCGGAGGTAAGGGAAATGTGCAAAAATAATACCTGCCATATGTATGCAAAACGCTGGAGCTGTCCTCCCGGATGCGGAGATCTTGAAGTATGCAGAAAAAAGATAGAAAAGTACAGGGAAGGCATTATTGTCCAGACAGTGGGGAAACTGGAGGATCCTTTGGACGGAGAGACGATGATGGAGACCGAAGCGGTTCATAAACAGAATTTTTATGAATTTGAAAAAATGCTCAGAGAAAGATGGCCGGGCATGCTCCCCATAGGGGCCGGGTGCTGTACAAAATGTAAAACGTGTACATATCCGGATGCTCCATGCCGTTTCCCCGAACAGGCATTTTCTTCGATGGAAGCCTATGGAATGCTGGTAACACAGGTATGCCAGGCAAATGGTCTGGAATACTATTATGGTCCCTGTACGATCGCCTATACCAGCTGTTATCTTCTTGAATAGAACAGGAGTGAAAAAATGAATGACAGAGAACGGGAGGCATATCTGAACAGGATCGGATATGAGGGTGAATTAAGAACAGATAAAAAATGTCTGGAAAAGATAATGGACCTTCATCTTTGCAGTATTCCCTTTGAAAATCTGGAAGTTTTTGACGAGGGAAGGATTCCTTCTCTGAGGTCGGAAGATATTTATGAGAAGATCATTGTCAGAAAACGAGGCGGATATTGCTTTGAGCTGAATAAATTGTTTTATGAGCTTCTGAAAGCTTTGGATTTCCGTGTGATCCCTGTGGCGGTAAGGATATTGTGGAACCGGGAAGAGCTTCCGCCGGTCCTGCACCGGGCAACCCTTGTTATTTTTGAGGAAGGAAGCTATTACTGTGATGTAGGATACGGAGGTCCCGGTCCCAAGAAGCCGGTTCTTATGAAGGATGGTATCCACAGAGAAAAAAACGGATGGTACCGTGTTAACATGAAGCCGGGAAATACAAACGGAGAGATACTTGTTGAACGAAGGAAAGAAGAAAAATATCTGCCAATACTCAGATTTTCACAGACTCCTACAGTAGAAGCAGATTTTGAACTGTTGAATTTCTATTGTGCAAAATCTCCAGATGTATTATTTACCAGAAAAAGAGTAGTGAGCATCTGCAGACCAGAAGGAAGTGTTGCGCTGACTGGGGATGTTCTTACGATCCAGAAGGAAGATGGATCCATTGAAACGAAAATAAGTGATTCGGAAGAAACCATCAGGCTATGGATGGAACATTATTTCGGATTGGAGTTTTTACAGATATAAACAGAAAAAAGGACCAGGTTGTCAGGTGACAGTCTGGTCCTTTTCCTGCAGAAGAAAGCAGAGCTGCAGAAGAAGCCGGTCTTTCGGATTATCCAGATCAACCTTTGTGAGCTTCTGGATGCGCTCCAGACGGTAGGTCAGGGAACTTCTGTGTATAAAAAGTTCACGGGCTGTCTGAAGAGAATTGCGTTCATGCTCCAGATAGACCTTGAGTGTGTGATACAGCTCAGTATTGTTTTTTCGGTCATAATTCTGCAGTGCATCCAGCCGTGAAGAGACCAAAAGCTCGGGGCTGATCTGATGGCTGATCTGGGAAAGTATATATTCCAGAAGATAAGCATCAAAATGATAGCACCAGGCCATGCTCTGGCTTTTTTTGCCCAGGCGCAAGGCGGAAACAGCCTGAATATAGCCCTGAGGGATCAGGAGAAAATCACGAAATTCAGAGCTTACCCCCATTTTAAAAAGCCCTTCGCGCAGGATGATCGCAAGTGAACTGATAACATCGGAAGATACAGAGTGCTTAAAGGACAGATTAACGATCACAACGATTCCCTGCTGATAGGTAAAGGCCAGACCTTCCGGGATCTGGGCTTCAATGTGTCCCAGTGTGGCGATGGAGGAGTGCATACGGTCATCCTGCTGCTGGGTTTCCAGACGAAGTACAAGATACCGGTCATGGCGATTCCAGTTCAGATACTGGATCTGATCGGTAACTGCCTGTAGTTCTGTGAGCTTTCCGGAAAGATACTCCGTGAAAAACTGCCGGGAGTCATTTCCCATTGAAATTTGGAACAGATTGTGCCGACGGATGCACAGCTCGATAAAGGAGCCAAGATACTCAAGAGCAGAAAAATGTCCGGGCTGTATCTCCGTCTGGAGCTCATCCACACAAAGCCGGCCCTGATAATTGCCGCTGACCCAGAGATTCATGTAGAGGATACGGTAACCACGGAGCTCTTCGGAATAAATATTGGCGCCGTGGGTGATAAGTGTGCGCTGGTATTCGGCGTCAAGCTTGAAATCCTGAATTAGGCTTAAAGGTGCGATGAGTCTTCCTGTACGCTGGTCATGGACCCATTCAGACATACCGGTTACGTGCCGGGGAGAAGAAAGGATATAGAAGTTGGTGTCGTGGGCAAAAACCGGATTATGAAATATATCCAGACTGGCTTCCAGCATCTCATTCAGCGGATCGATACTTCCAAGTGCAAGCTGGAGTTTACTGTCCCAGTCAGAATACCTGTCAAAGGTCTGCTGTATTTGGTTGAAGACCTCAGAAAAAGAAAGGGTTCCCTTAATGTGAAGGATCCTGCAGCTTTCGGAAAAGCAGGAAAGATCACCGGAGCCCACCACTACAAATGCGATGTTCTGGTATCGCAGGAAGCTTTCGGAAAGAGAATTGCCGAAGACAAGATAAAGGTAGCATGGCTTCAGCAGAGCTCCTGCCTGATATATGCGAAGACCATCCAGCGTCAGGGGGTCTTCACGGCAGAGGATGGAAACATCCTCTTTTTTCTCCGCAAAATCGTCAGCAATGATCTGGAGATTAAGATGGAAGCCGGTATGCGGGCTATTCACGAAATGATCTGTTTTGTTCAAAATATTTCCTCCAATTCATAAAAGCCTTGTATTTATAGGAAATTATAACATATTAGACGGAAAATAAAAAGAAAACGGAGAGGAAATTATTTGTGTATATTTACAATAATAACTGTACAAAAAGTATGAAGCATTGGAGAAAGAATGAAGAAGTGTGCGGATTTACGAACAGGAAAAAAACAACTATACTATAACCATCAAAGGTAACGTGAAGTTGTGGAAATGGCCGGCCCCACAAAAAACAGCGAAGGGGGAAAGAAAATGAGTAAAAATGAAATACCGAAACAAGATCCGAAACAGAAAAAGGGTCTTACAAATGCCCTGAAATATTTCTTTGGTGTTGGTGATGCCGGATTTGTTCTTATGAGTAATATTGAGACATTTTACTTTATGACATTTCTGACGGATCTGGCAGGCTTTGCAGCTGGTGTAGCTGGTGTGATCAATTCCGTATTTACCATTGTTGATGCCTGTCTGTCCTGGCTTTACGGAGGAATCATCAATGGCACAAAAGCAAAGAAATGGGGGCGCTATCGTTCCTGGCTGATCATGGTTCCGTGGATGGTGCCGTTTCTGTACGCATTCATGTTCATACGTGTCAGTGATAATGAATGGCTTTCGGCAGTGGTGATCATTGCCGCATCCATCGCATCTCATGTGGCATGGAATTTCAGCTATGTTGCCAACGCAACCCTGATCAGTGTTGTTGGTAAAACACCGGAAGACAAAGCAACGCTTGCATCCTCCAGGGCAACCTGGAATAACATAGGCGGTCTGTTGTTTTCCTATATGGGTCTTCCATTTGCAACACTTCTTGCCGGATATGTCGGTGAGAAAAATAAATTTGCAGCAGCAGCTTTCTGCCTGGGTATTCTGATGGTCGTAACCTATTTTGCCCATTTCAAGATGACGGAAGGCTATGAAGAGATTGAAACGGAAACAGCAGGAAAGAAAAATGACAAAACAAAGATCACGATCAGAGAGATGTTTGCTTCCCTGTTTCAGAATCCGCCTCTTATGGTCCTGATGCTGGCAGACCTTGCAAAATGGTGTGTGAAATTTGTAACAGCAGCATCTGCTATTTACTATTTCAGGGATGCAATGGGAAATCCGGAACTGATGACCACTTATCTTCTCTGTGTTGCCATCGGTGCCATCATCGGAGCTTTTTCCATGAGATACATTGCAAAAGCAATATCGTCCCGTACAACTATGATCATTGCTTATGCAGGAATGGCAGTATCACTGTTCCTTGTATATATTTTCTATGGAAATGCAATGACAGTGATCGCCCTTATGACACTTGCCCAGTTCTTCTATGGTATGGCTTTTGCAGCTTCACCTGCACTTTATGCGGACACTGTAGTGTATGCAACATGGAAGAGTGGAAAAGATGCATCCGGATGGATCATGGGATTACAGAATCTTCCGCTGAAGATTGCCGTATTCTTAAGAGGAACGATCCTCAGCGCCTGTCTTGTGGCGGTAGGCTGGAAATCCGGAGTTGTTCTTGAGGGAACGGCCCGTCAGGGAATGACGATTTCCTTTGCACTTGTTCCTGCTATTTTCTGTCTGGCAGGTCTTCTGCTTCTGGTGTTTGGATTTAAGATCACAAAGGAAAAGGTTCTTCAGTATCAGGCTGAGATTGACGCAAGATCATAAAGATAAGTGATCGGGTATTTTGAAAGATCACAGGATAATAAAGGAGGAAGCATTATGTTGAAAGCATCGGAGATTTTACTTGAAACGATAAAAAAGGACGGCAGGCCAGAACGACTTCTGAGACAGTATGAGGGTGCGACCTTTTACCCGCCGAACCCGGCAAATAATTATGTGCGTGGAAACCGTCACCGTGGTATGGAACCTATGAAGGATCTTTTCGGAACTGAGATCCTCTGGCCTCAGGAACAGCTGGCTGCAATGCCACATGTAACAGAGGACAACAAGGTCATTGATGATATCACAGAATGGAAAGAGCAGCTGGTGATCCCGGATATTGTCGGTCAGTGCTCGGATCCGGCTTTATGGGAACCATTTAAACAGAAGGCACAGGAGATAAAGGATTCAGGAAGCCTTTTCATGGCATTTATGCCTACAGGTGTTTTTGAGAGGCTTCACTTCCTGATGGGATTTGAGGATATGCTGGTGAACTTCCTTCTTGAGCCGGAGGATATGATGGATCTCTGCAATGCCATTGGGGAGTACCGTTTCCAGCTTACAAAGCTGATCGTTGATAATCTCCACCCGGATATCATCCTTTCCCACGATGACTGGGGTTCCAAGCAGTCCCTGTTCATCAGTCCGGACACATGGAGAGAATTTATCAAACCACAGTATGAAAGATCCTATAAATATATGAAAGACCATGGAGTGATCATCATGCATCACGCAGATTCCTTCATGGAACCAATCATAGAGGATATGGTTGATCTTGGGATTGACATCTGGCAGGGAACACTTCCGCAGAATGATATTCCGAAGCTCCAGAAACAGCTGAACGGAAGAATGACACTTATGGGCGGAATCGATGCTTCGATTGTAGACCGTGTGGATTCCACAGAAGAAGAGATTCGCAAGGAGGTCAGAAGAGCATGTGAGGAGTATGCACCACACGGACATTTCATTCCATGTATTACCTATGGAGGTCCCGGTTGTCTGTTCCCTCATGTAGATTCAATTATTGATGACGAGATTGAAAAATATAATAAAGAGGTATATGGAATTCATTAAAAGCGCCAATTGAATAAAAAAGAACCTCAAGGTATGATTGAGTTGCATCTTGGCGGATGTAAACAAAACAATCAAGCACTGGAGGTTCCAAATGAATTATACACAGAATGAAAAGATTGAGCAAGTAACAGATTCAACAATGGTTGTCGGAGTTGATATCGGAAGCCAGATACATTATGCAAGAGCTTTTGATAACAGAGGACGCGAACTTACAAAACGTATTTTTTCTTTTCATAACGATCTGGAAGGGTTCAATTCTTTCAGCCTTTGGGCAGAGACACTTAAGACTGAGAATAAAAAGATTGCAGTTCTGATAAGAGACCTGGTATACAGCCGTGACGGGATCATGAAGCAGCACAACATATCTGCAAACAGGATTCAGAGATGGCTTGCAATACATTTCCCGGAATATCTGGGATTATACACACGATTTGATGCAATAAGCGGCCTGACAGTGCTTGAAAAAGCACCATTGCCAAAAGATGTGATCGCACTTGGAGTAAATGGGATCCGAAAGATCTGGCATGATAAAAAGATGCGTGGCAGAGGAGTTACTGAAGATAGGGCAAAGACCCTGGTTGAAGCTGCGCACAACAGTGTTGGACTTGACGGAGGAATTGGAACAAAAAGTGAATTATATATGCTGCTCAGGTTTCCAGCACGGTTTATCTTTACGGAGAACCGAAGACAAGTACCGTCTGGGCATCTATTGATCTGAAGCAGCGGCAGCTTTTTGATCTGGATTAAATTTACATAATCTTTATTTGATTATTTGAAAAAACAGTGCTATAGTAAAGTTGGTTCCGGTAAACGGATGATTTATGGATCCCAGAAGAGGACCGGGCGGAACCAAATTACTGTTGACCGGTCAGGATCTGGATCAGGAAAGAAGGAAGAGGGAAAAAATTGCGTAAAAAATCACATATACTGTTAGGCAGATACCTGGCTGACCAGATGTCTGAGGTGTACAGTCTCCAGCAGCACAGAAAAGCGTTTTGCCTGGGCAATATCATGCCTGATCTGAAACCATCATTTCTCACCACCAGACATGAGTTTTTCGGAACATTTGATCATCTCCAGAATAAGATGAGGGCGCTTGTCGAGAAGAACCCGGAGGAAGAGAATGCCAGAGTATACTGGAGAAGATTCGGTGAGGTCATGCATTATATGGCTGATTATTTTACTTTTCCTCATAACAAAACATACAAAGGAAATCTTGCAGCACATAATTCTTATGAAGCTGAGCTGAAGAACCGCCTGAGAGAATGTATCCTCAGCGGCGCAGCAGACAGCCAGCTGGAAGAAGCAAAGCAGTTTGAAAGCTTTGAGGAACTTGTGGAATATATCCGTGAGCGTCATGCATATTATCTGGAAAGCCCGCGGTGCATTGCCGATGACATTCGTTTTATCCTTCGGGTGTGCTATCAGGTTGTACAGGGGATTTTTCAGCTCTGTGTCAGAAAACAGTTTCATATGGGCGGACAGCCGGCAGTGACTGTCTGACAGTATACAAAAAGCCGCAGTGTGTGAGAACGCTGTGGCTTTTTTATGTTATGGTAAACCAAAAAGAATCTTACAAAAATATGAATAAAAAGTGAAAAAAAGATGAATTGGAAGAGATATCCTACCAGAACGGTTGATTTCACAATTTTCGTATGCTAAAATAAATTGAATTAAACTTTAAGTTATCAAATGGTTTAAGGCAGACCTTTATTATAGGGGAAGTAAAGGGATGTTCAAGGGAAGAAGGGAGCATCTTAATAAATATGAAGAACAAGTACCTGAATAAGTTTTTTTGCATCACGATGTTATCAGCTATGGTACTGGCAGTTCCAACCGGAGTAAAAGCCGCCGAGGAAGCAGATAATATTGTTGCTGAGGAAGGTGTTTCGGGAGACGGGAGTGAGGTAAGTGAACCGGAAGTTCCGGCAGATCCGGTGCCGACAGCTGCGCCGCAACCGGAAATAACTGCTGCACCTGAACCGGAACCAACTACAGCACCGGAGCCAACTACTGCACCGGAACCAACGGAAACACCGGCGCCTGCACCGACGGAAACACCGGAGCCAACCGCAACACCTGCACCGACGGAAACACCGGAGCCTACAGCGACACCTGCACCAACGGCGACACCGGCACCGACAGCGACACCTGCACCAACTGCAACGCCGGAACCAACCGCAACACCTGCACCGACGGAAACACCGGCCAGGGATGATTCTGCAAAGGTACAGGCGGTGATCCGGAAGATCAAAGCACTGGCAGGCAGAACGATCACAGCAGCAGATAAAGCTGAGATAGAGAGCGCACGTGCAGCTTATGAGGCGCTGTCTAATACAGAAAAGGCCAAAGTTACGAATTATAAGATTCTGACGGAGGCAGAAGCCAAGCTTGCAGCTGCCGACAAGAACGACAGTGATAACAAAAAAGACAACAAAAAAGATGATAACAAAGATACAGAGATCACAGATGGAAATAACGCAACAGCAACACAGATCGGAGATCCTGTTTATGTGACAAATATGGTATCCAATCTTCATGCGGGCAAGGATTTTTATCTGGATAGTCTTAAGAGCAATTATCATCTGTCCTTCTCTGATGATTTTGCTTCTGTAATGGAAGAGATCGAAAGAGAATATAAAGAGAAGAACAAGCTTACCGATACGGAGAATACACTTCTGGTAAGAAACTGGCAGGATATCCTTGCTGTTTATATTTACGAAAAGAGCAAAGCAGGAGCAACGTCATTTACATTGGATGCATCCTGCAAGGATGATCTGGCAAGGATCTTTGCGGAGATGAACCCCATCGTCAGGGACAAGCAGGATATTACCAAGATATCCTACGGAAATCGCAAGATCAACTACTACATCAAGAAGAACAATATTGCAAAGAAAGACAGAAGCGTCCTTAAGAAATATGTGGAAACAGACTGTAAGCTTCTCTGTGCGGTAGTTACCGCATCCAAAGGCTTTGTCCGTGAAAGCGTGGGAGACAATGTTTCTGAGGATCGTGTAGATGTTATCACCGCAGCGTATTCACTGGTTGGTAAGGTCGGATATTTCTGGGGCGGTAAATCTACGGTGATCGGAGAAGATCCAAGCTGGGGCTCCGTTGAGAAGGTATCTGCAGACGGCAGCAGAAGCTCCGGTACGCTCCGTGCATATGGTCTGGACTGCAGCGGCTTTGTTACCTGGGCAGTGATCAATGGATATAAGAATCAGGGAATGCAGGCAGCAGTTGGAGACGGAACCTCTGACCAGTGGGAGAAGGCCGGTGTTGTCAGCGAAGCAGATGCACAGCCAGGAGATCTGGTATTCCAGAGAGGACCGGAAGCAGGAAGCAACAACCACGTTGGTATCCTGTGCGGAAAGACGGATTCCGGCGACTGGATCGCAGTACATTGTTCCTCAAGCAAGAATGGTGTAACGGTTGGTGAGGCATACAGTGCAAGCTTCCGTTATATCAGAAAGCCATCCTTCTATCAGGATACAACGGCGGAGGAAAATGAGACCACAGCTACAGAGAATGATGTTCTGACAGAGGAGAGTGCAGAAAAGCTCCTCACGGATGTGGTTAGATCTGATGCACTGAAGGATGCACTGGCATCCGGTGATACTGTTTCCAGTGACCTTCTTGCAGATTTTAAGAATAAGGCTTTGCAGGAGGATGAGGAAGAAGATGAAGTTGAGACGCTGACTCTGGATCAGGAGACCATGGACGATGCAGTGGATACATTTGATGATGATGTAGAAACACTGGAAATGGAAAACTAAGGGACAGCGATTGAAGATAAGGGCAGTCTCCCACGGGAGGCTGCCCTTTCTTACAATCGCTGCTTCAGACATAGGACATGATATTATGAAAAAAAGAAATTTCTGCCCCATGGCAGCCGCAGTGCTTACAGCTGCAGTGATCCTTCAGCCCTTTAGCGCTTCGGCAGGGGCACTGGGTCAGATCCGCTCCATAGCAAAGAGCATTATTTCAGGCGAACCAAAGGAAGTAGAGGAACTGCGTCAGATGGAGGTTGCCCAGAGCGAAGAAGGGCATCAGGAATATTATTTCAAACAGCTTACGGAAGAAGAGCAGAGAGTATATCGGGAGCTGCTGAAAGGAATCCGTGCCCGGGAAAAGGAGTTTTATCTGACGATCTCCGATGATGACAGTATTGACAGAAGCTATCATGCAGTATTGAAAGACCACCCGGAGATATTCTGGGTCCACAATCGTGAAAAAATCTACAAAACTACGTATTCAGACAGTGATTACTGCGTTTTTACTCCGGGCTATACTTATACAGACAGCGAGATCGATGAGATACAGACGGCCATGGAGCAGAGCTTTCAGGAGGTCAGAGCCCTGATTCCGGAGGATGCCGGTGACTACGAGAAGGTACGCATTGTTTATACGTATGTTATTGACCATACCCAGTATCAGACCGGGGAGGATGATCAGAGCATAGCAGGTGTTTTCTGGAAAAAATCCGCAGTCTGTGCCGGATATGCAGGAGCTGTCCAGTATCTTCTGGAAAGGATGGATATTCCCTGTATTTATGTGGACGGAAGCACAAAAGGAAGTACAGAGGGTCATGCATGGGATATTGTAAAAATAGGCCAGGAGTATTATTATGTAGATGCTACCAATGGGGATCAGCCGGATTTTTTAAATGGAGATGCCGCACAGCTGGAAGAACATAAGACGATCATTTACGATTATCTCTGCCCTTTCCCGGAAGAATATGAAAAAACCTATACACCATCGGAAGAACTGACAGTTCCGGCATGTACTGCGAAGAATCTGGATTTTTATGTGCTGAACCAGGGGTACTTTGAAGATTACAGCTGGCAGGACATATATGATTATTGTAAGATGAGACTGGATAATGGTGCGGCTGTAGTTCGTTTCAAGTTTGGCAGTCAGGAAGCTTTTTCCGAAGCCTGTCAGGAACTGCTGGATGATGGCGTGGTACAGAATGTGGCACAGTATTATATGAAACTTCACGGACTTGGTCAGGTGGAGTATCATTATGGAGTGATGGATAATTTTTATACCATATATTTTATTTTCTGAAACATCTTCGGGAAGATTTCCGGAGGTTTTGGAAAGAGAGGAGTAAGTTATGAATATGGATATGTTGTCAAGAGGATTTGATATACTGCAGAGAGCAGGAGGTATGGAACAGATCAGCCAGCTGATGGTGATCGTATATGGAGTGCTCTGCGTTTTCGGGCTTTTGAACTGTATCCTGGGATATCGTATCCTCCGGTTCTGGATGATGATCTTTGGATTTATCATCGGAGCAGGCGCCGGCTTTGGTGTAACCTATATGTCCGGTGTTCAGGATAAAATGGTGATCGCAGGTGCCATGGCGGGACTGGGGATCGTACTGGCTGTTGTTTCGTTTCTGATCTACAGGGCAGGAATCTTTGTACTGGGATTTGGTATCGGAATAACATTGAGCATCTATTTGGTCCATCCGACCAGTTCTTTTTCCTTTTTCCTGTGCATCCTTATCGGCGTGGGACTGGGAGTACTTGCTATGCGTTATGCGAAAGGAGTGATCATTGTCGGAACCAGTATACTGGGTGGTGTTCTGGCAGGATTATCCATTGCAAAGATCGCAGGGCTGGCGCAGTTTCCATATGGCGTCGGTATGGCAGCGGGAATTGTGATCCTTGGTATGCTGATCCAGTTCGCCATCAACAAAGACCGATACGATGAGGAAGATGACGAAGAAGAGGATGACGACGATGGAACTCTGCCGGAGGAGACCAGGAAGCCGGCAGGAAGGGACCGTAGAGGAAACAGCCGTGAATATACCTCTGACCGTAACAGGGACGATCACAGATATACATACGAAAACCGGGCAAACGATGACCGGGAAAGCCGGGGTGAAAGACGTTCCCGCAGACCATCTGACAGAGAAGGACGCAACTCTGACAGACGAGAAAGAAATTATGCAGACAGCCGAAAAAGATCCGGAAGCGAAAGAAACAGCAAAGGCAGTTCCACTGAAAGAAGAAGCACTTCCGGAACCTCCGGCAGAAACAGAACCTCCGACAGAAATTATGCTTCGGATGACAGAAGAGGCCGCAGATACAGCCAGAGCAGCAGCACCAGGGAACGAAGGAATGCAGGAACGGGAAGCAGATCCCGCTATGCAGATCCGGAGGATCATGAAGACTATGATCGTTTTGATGAGTCGGAAAACAGGGACAGCTATGAAGATTTTGAAAAACTGCAGCAGAAAAGACGCCGGATGGATATTGAAAATATGGCGGATTTTGATGAGCAGGAAGAATATGGAAATTACAGGAATGACCCGGATCTGATGAATGATGAGGATCTGGATGAGCTTGATGAGTGGAAAGACAACTGAGAAAAATCCGAGGAGTGACAGAAATGGGAAAAGAAGCCAAAACAAACGCGATGAGAATGCTGGATCGAAAAAAAGTAAAATATGAAGCGCTCGCATATGACTGTGGAGAGTTCATAGATGGGATCCACTGTGCAGACATTACAGGAGCCCCTCATGATCAGTCCTTTAAGACCCTGGTCATGGAAGGGAAAAGCGGCGGCTACTATGTGTTTGTAGTTCCGATCGAGAAAGAGGTGGACCGTAAGGCAGCCGCAAAGTCTGTAGGCGAAAAAACAGTAGATATGATCCATGTAAAGGATCTTACAAAGATCACGGGCTATATCCGCGGAGGCTGCAGCCCTCTTGGAATGAAAAAAAATTATCCGGTGGTGTTTGACCAGTCTGCCGAAAACTTTGATGAGATCTATGTAAGTGGTGGAAGAGTAGGCCTTACCCTGAAGGTACCGCTTAAAGATCTTCTGGATGTAACACAGGGCAAGCTTGCTCCGATCACCATGGAGTAAGCGCATATAAAACAGATAAAAAAACTCCCCTGACTGCCTGTAAAGGCGGAAGCAGGGGAGATTTTTTGTTACAGAAGCATGGGATTTAGTTATCCTGTGCGTCCTCTTCGTTAACCTGGAATACGTGACGCTTCTTGGCCATTTCGTCGCTGGCAAGATACTCGTCGTAAGTGGTGATCTTGTCTACCAGCTTGCCGTTAGGAAGGATCTCCATGATGCGGTTTGCAGTTGTCTGTACAAACTGGTGATCGTGTGAGGTGAAAAGGATCACTCCCGGGAATTTGATCAGTCCGTTGTTCAGTGCTGTGATAGACTCCATATCCAGATGGTTGGTTGGCTCATCCAGGATCAGGATATTGGCACCGGAGATCATCATCTTGGAAAGAAGACAGCGAACCTTCTCACCACCGGAAAGAACACGGACACGTTTTACACCATCCTCACCAGGGAAAAGCATACGGCCAAGGAATCCACGGACGTAGGTTGCGTCCTTGATCTCGGAGTACTGTGTCAGCCAGTCGGTGATAGTAAGGTCGTTATCGAATTCCTGTGTATTATCCTTCGGGAAATATGCCTGGGAAGTGGTAACGCCCCATTTGTAATTTCCTTCATCCGGCTCCATTTCACCTGTAAGGATCTTGAAGAAGGTTGTGATGGCCTGCTCGTTGGCGCCCACAAAGGCAACCTTATCTTCACGACCGAGAGTGAAGGAAATGTTGTCCAGAACCTTTACTCCATCAATGGTCTTGGACAGATTTTCCACCATGAGGACCTCGTTTCCGATCTCACGGTTCGGGCGGAAGTCGATGTATGGATATTTACGGCTGGAAGGACGCATGTCATCCAGCTGGATCTTTTCCAGGGCACGCTTTCTGGAAGTCGCCTGCTTGGATTTGGAAGCATTGGCGCTGAAACGGGAGATGAACTCCTGGAGCTCTTTGATCTTCTCCTCTTTCTTTTTGTTGGCCTCTTTCATCTGCTTGATCAGAAGCTGGCTGGATTCAAACCAGAAGTCGTAGTTTCCGGCATAAAGCTGGATCTTGCCATAATCGATATCAGCAGTATGTGTGCAGACCTTGTTCAGGAAATAACGGTCATGGGATACTACGATAACCGTATTGTCAAAATTGATCAGGAACTCCTCCAGCCATTCGATAGCAGGAAGATCCAGGTGGTTGGTCGGCTCATCAAGAAGAAGGATATCAGGATTTCCGAAAAGAGCCTGTGCAAGAAGAACCTTGACCTTCATACTACCGGTAAGGTCTGCCATCTGTGTATAGTGGAACTCGGTGTCGACTCCGAGACCGTTGAGAAGAGTAGCAGCATCGGACTCTGCTTCCCATCCGTTCATCTCTGCAAACTCACCCTCGAGCTCGCTGGCACGGATGCCATCTTCGTCTGTGAAATCTTCTTTTGCGTAAATGGCTTCTTTCTCTTTCATGATCTGATAGAGTCTTTCATTACCCATGATGACAGTATCCAGAACCGGATAAGCATCATATTTGAAGTGATCCTGCTGCAGGAAAGAAAGTCTCTGACCGGGGGTGATCACAATGTCGCCCTTGGTAGGCTCGAGCTGACCGGAAAGGATTTTGAGGAATGTAGATTTTCCTGCGCCGTTGGCGCCGATCAATCCATAACAGTTACCCTCTGTAAATTTGATGTTAACGTCTTCAAACAGCGCTTTTTTTCCAACGCGCAGTGTGATGTTATTTGCTGAAATCATATCATACCTCTTTTTTCATTAAATAAATATCGTTTCAATTACATACGAAAGCATTACAATCGTTTCCTATTGTACCGTAAACTGAAAAATTTGCAAGCTGTATTTTCCTTTTTTCGGCTAAATAAAGGAAAAACAGGGGATTACTATGAATCACAGGAAAATAATAACCTTTTATTATATAAAAAAATGGGTTATACTGTCGTATGTGGTAATGAAGTATTCCGGGGATATGGATATCCGGCTCTCTGGCACATCAGAAACACCCAGGAACGTGGCAGATCGGATGGAATGCGGAAACTATCATAAATCAGCAGCTTAGTTGAACAGAAGAGAGGTTAAAAATGTTTATCACCAGAGAAAGCGATTATGCGATGCGGGTTATCCGCGCATTGATGTGGGAGCCGCGTTTGAGCGTCAGCGAGATCTGTGAGAGGGAATCGATCACAGCACCCTTTGCATACAAGATACTGAAGAAGCTTCAGAATGCAGGGCTCGTGGAAGGATACCGCGGAGTTCATGGCGGTTACGCGCTGAAGAGAGATCCGGAAGAACTGTCGTTATATGAGATATACAGTGCGATCGATCCGGATATGTCCATCATTGAGTGCCTGAACGGCACATATCAGTGTCCAAGGAACGGACAGGACGGAGTTCCCTGCCATGCACATGATGAGCTTAAGGAGATCCAGGATCAGCTGTGGACAATGCTCCGTCGGAAATCCATGAAGGATCTTTTCGGAAAAGAGGAGAAGTGATTCCCGAATGTGAGTTGGGATAAGCGTATGAGATGATAAGGAGAGCAGTTTGGAGAGGAAAAATTCCGAACAGCTCTTTTTTATTTGTGAAAAAGATAACGGCGTTTGTACAGGATAATATACAAAAAACAATGAAAGAAAATGGACATAACTGGGAATCTATGATATAATAACCAATGGAATTTTAGGCCTTCATAAGCCTAAATAATATATTTTTTAACAAACCTTTAAGGAGGAAAAAACAATGGCAAGAAAGATGAAAACCATGGATGGTAACCATGCAGCCGCTCATGCATCATACGCTTTTTCTGATGTAGCTGCTATTTACCCGATTACCCCTTCATCTGTAATGGCTGAGGCTACAGACGAGTGGGCAACTCAGGGAAGAAAGAACATCTTTGGACAGGAAGTACAGGTTACAGAGATGCAGTCTGAGGCAGGTGCAGCAGGTGCCGTTCACGGTTCTCTGGCAGCAGGTGCCCTGACTACAACCTACACAGCTTCCCAGGGTCTTCTGCTTATGATCCCGAACCTTTACAAGATCGCTGGTGAGCAGCTTCCGGGAGTTATCAACGTATCTGCCCGTGCACTTGCTTCCCACGCACTTTGTATTTTCGGTGACCATTCCGACGTTATGGCCTGTCGTCAGACTGGATGTGCAATGCTTTGTGAGTCTTCTGTACAGGAGGTTATGGACCTTACACCGGTTGCTCATCTTGCAGCAATCAAAGGAAAAGTTCCATTCATCAACTTCTTCGACGGATTCCGTACATCTCATGAGATCCAGAAGATCGAGACATGGGACTATGAAGATCTGAAAGATATGGCAGATATGGACGCAATCGCAGAGTTCCGTAACCGTGCTCTGAACCCGAACCATCCATGTCAGAGAGGTTCCGCTCAGAACCCGGATATCTTCTTCCAGGCAAGAGAGGCATGTAATCCATATTATGACGCTCTTCCGGCAGTTGTTCAGGAGTACATGGACAAAGTTAACGAGAAGATCGGAACAGACTACAAACTGTTCAACTACTACGGAGCTGCTGACGCTGAGCACATCATCGTAGCTATGGGTTCCGTAAACGATACCATCGAGGAGACCATCGATTACCTTATGGCAGCTGGCAAGAAAGTCGGTGTTGTTAAAGTTCGTCTTTACAGACCATTCTGTGCACAGGCTCTTATCGATGCAATCCCGGATACAGTTAAGCAGATCTCTGTTCTTGACAGAACAAAAGAGCCAGGAGCTCTTGGCGAGCCTCTGTATCTTGATGTTGTTGCAGCTCTTCGCGACAGCAAGTTCAGCGATGTTAAGATCTTTACAGGACGTTATGGACTTGGTTCCAAAGATACAACACCTGCACAGATCGTAGCAGTATATGAGAACACTGAGAAAGAGAAATTCACAATCGGTATCGTTGATGATGTTACAAACCTTTCTCTTGAGACAGGCGCACCACTTGTTACAACACCAGAGGGAACAACAAACTGCAAGTTCTGGGGACTTGGAGCTGATGGTACTGTAGGTGCTAACAAGAACTCCATCAAGATCATCGGTGACAATACAGACATGTACGCTCAGGCTTACTTCGATTATGACTCCAAGAAGTCCGGCGGTGTTACAATGTCTCACCTTCGTTTCGGTAAGAAACCGATCAAATCCACATACCTGATCCACAAAGCAAACTTCGTTGCATGTCATAATCCGTCCTATGTTAATAAATATAACATGGTACAGGAGCTTGTTGACGGAGGTACATTCCTTCTGAACTGTGCTTGGGATATGGAAGGACTTGAGAAACATCTTCCAGGACAGGTTAAAGCTTTCATCGCTAACCACAATATCAAATTCTACACCATCGATGGTGTTAAGATTGGTATTGAGACTGGCATGGGACCAACACGTATCAACACGATCCTTCAGTCCGCATTCTTCAAACTTACAGGAATCATTCCTGAGGAGCAGGCTATCGAGCTTATGAAAGCTGCTGCTAAAGCTACTTACGGACGTAAAGGTGATGACGTTGTTAAGAAGAACTGGGCAGCTATCGATGCCGGTGCTAAACAGATCGTAGAGGTTCAGGTTCCGGAGAGCTGGAAGAACGCTGAGGACGAGGGACTCTTCATGTCTCACGCATCCCACGGTGCTCAGGAAGCTCAGGACTTCGTAAACAACATCCAGTGCAAGATCAATGCTCAGGAAGGTAACAGCCTCCCAGTATCTGCATTCAAGGATTATGTAGATGGTACAACACCATCCGGAACAGCTGCATATGAGAAACGTGGTATCGCAGTTAACGTTCCTGTATGGGTTCCGGACAACTGTATCCAGTGTAACCGCTGTGCATACGTCTGCCCGCATGCTGCAATCCGTCCGGTTGCTATGACAGCAGATGAGACAGCTAACGCTCCAGAGGGAATCAAGACACTTCCACTTACAGGAATGAAAGACTATACATTCACAATGACTGTATCCGCTCTTGACTGTACAGGATGTGGTTCCTGCGCAAATGTCTGCCCAGGAAAGAAAGGCAACAAAGCTCTTGAGATGGCTCCGCTTGAAGCTAACACAGAAGAGCAGAAATTCTTCGATTACGGTGTAACACTTCCTCAGAAGGAAGACGTTATCGCTAAATATAAAGAGACAACTGTAAAAGGCAGCCAGTTCAAACAGCCGCTCCTTGAGTTCTCCGGCGCTTGTGCAGGTTGTGGTGAGACACCATACGCTAAGCTGATCACACAGCTCTTTGGTGACAGAATGTACATTGCAAATGCTACAGGATGTTCCTCTATCTGGGGTAACTCTTCACCATCTACACCATACACAACAAACGCTAAGGGACAGGGACCTGCATGGTCAAACTCTCTGTTCGAGGATAACGCAGAGTTCGGTTATGGTATGCTTCTTGCACAGCGTGCGATCCGTGGCGGTCTGAAAGAGAAGATCGAAGACCTTGTAGCTAACGGAACAAACGAGGATGTTAAGGCAGCTGGTCAGGAATGGCTGGATACTTATGCTGTAGGCGCAACAAATGGTGCAGCTACAGAGAAACTCGTTGCAGCTCTTGAGGCTTGCGGATGTGACAAGGCTAACGAGATCCTTGCACAGAAAGACTTCCTCTCCAAGAAATCCCAGTGGATCTTCGGTGGTGACGGATGGGCTTACGATATCGGATTCGGTGGTGTTGACCACGTTCTTGCAAGCGGACGTGACATCAACGTTATGGTATTCGATACAGAGGTTTACTCCAACACAGGCGGACAGTCTTCCAAATCTACACCGACAGGTGCGATCGCTCAGTTCGCAGCAGGCGGAAAAGAGACTAAGAAGAAAGATATGGCATCTATCGCAATGAGCTATGGCTATGTATATGTAGCACAGATTTCCATGGGTGCTGACTTCAACCAGACTGTAAAAGCAATCGCAGAGGCAGAGGCATATCCGGGACCATCCCTGATCATCGCTTACGCTCCATGTATCAACCATGGTATCAAGAAAGGTATGAGCAAAGCTCAGACAGAGGAAGAGCTGGCAGTTAAGTGCGGATACTGGCACAACTTCAGATTCAACCCGGCTGCTGAGAACAAGTTCAGCCTTGATTCCAAGACACCGGATATGGAGAACTATATGGACTTCCTGAACGGTGAGGTTCGTTACAATTCTCTGCAGCGTCAGAATCCTGAGAAAGCTGCAAGACTGTTTGCTAAGAACGAGTCTGAGGCTCAGGCTAGATATGAGTATCTGCAGAAACTTATCACTCTTTACGGAGCAGATAAGAAAGAAGACTAATTATTGATCAATAGTTACTGTTTATACAGTGTGCTTGCTGATTAAGCATTAGGTGACAGGCCTGCGGTGTTTAGCGCACCGCAGGCCTTTTTTCATATACAGGAGAGACATATATGAAGAGAATTTTTTCGAAGGAGAAATCCCGGAAAGAGAAAAAAGCAGATTTTTATATTCTGTATACGATTGTTTTTGCGGCGATCTCGCTGTTTATTTACAGTTGTTTTTATTTCAATGGAAAATCCCTGATCTGGAGTCATGACGGTGTTCCGCAGCACATCAATGCATTGGCCTATTATGGAAAATATCTGCGGAATGTTCTGCAGACGCTGGTGACGGAGCATAAGCTTTCCCTTCCTATGTGGGATATGCATATCGGATACGGTTCCGATATCCTTACAACACTTCATTATTATGCGATCGGTGATCCGCTGACCTTACTGTCCGTTTTTGTACCGGAAAAAGACACAGAGATCTTATATGAGATTCTGATCTTTCTCCGCATTTATCTGGCGGGTATCACATTCAGCATTTACTGCTTTTACCGCAAGAATCCCAAACAGGCCACATTTCTTGGAAGCCTTGTTTATATTTTTGCAGGATGGACCATTTATGCGTCCATGAAGCACCCATATTTTTCCAATCCCATGATCTATCTGCCGCTGGTCCTTATGGGAATTGAAAAGATTTACAAAAAAGAAAAGCCATACCTTTTTATCTGTGCGACGGCTGTAGCGGCAATGTCTAATTTTTATTTCTTTTATATGATCAGTATCTTTATGGTGCTGTATGCAGCTTTCCGGTATTTTGGAATATTCCGCAAGCGTTCAGTAAAAGATGTATTTCAGTGGTTCCTAAAATTTGCTGGCTTTTATCTGGTCGCACTTATGATCGCTGCACTGATCTTTTTACCTGTGGTCATGACTCTGTTTGGAACAGAGCGCTTTCAGGCGCAGAATTATGTGCCGCTGTTATATGACCGCATTTACTACGAAAAATATCTCGGCTGCCTGATCGGCGAAAATATGATCCAGTGGGGAGTTGCTGGATATTCCGCAGTCGCAATGGCAGGCGTGTTTGTGATCTTTTCCAAAAAGAAAAAATATACGGGACTGAAGCTGGGCTTTGTGCTTCTGAACTTGTTTTTGCTGATCCCTTTTGCTGGTCATGTACTGAATGGATTTTCATACGTGTCCAATCGATGGATCTGGGCGTATGGAATGCTGATCGCATATATCCTGGTACAGGCATATCCGGAACTGTTTACGCTGGGCATCAGGGAAAAACGACGGATATTTGTGATGCTGCTGATATATGGCGTGCTGGCACTGTTTTCGGAATCTGCCCGTACGGAACGCAATATCATGGCACTGATGATGCTGGTCCTGGCTGTGTTTACAGTGGTTTCCTACGGAAACGTATTTACACAGGGAAAGTATCTCTGTGGAATGATCGTGGCCGTGCTTGTGACAAGCATCCTTCTGAATGTTTCATACCAGTATTCTTACGAAAAAGATTATCTGTCAGAATTTGAGGAAAAGGATCAGGCGCTGGAGAAGCTTCAGTCCGGACCGGACAAAGCAATCCGGTCAATGGACGATTCAGCGGTTACCAGATATGACCAGTACAAAACGGGCTCTTATGTAAACACTGCCATGTATATGGGAACCAACAGTACTTCCTATTATTTCAGTGTGGCCAATGGAAATATCAGCCGTTTCTTTGATGAGATGTATCTGAATACCCCCTGGGATTATCATTACAGCAGCCTGGACGGACGGAGTATCCTGGATCGTCTTGCCTCGGTGAAATATTTTGCCATCAAAAAAAGCGGATATGGGTATCTGCCATACGGCTATGACAGTGAAGCAGCAGTCACAAAAAAATACAGGATCTACGAAGACGAGGATTCCCTTCCTCTTGGTTATACCTATGATTCCTGGATCCCCAGAGAAAACTATGAAAAGCTTTCCGTGACCGAAAAGCAGCAGGCACTCCTGCAGGGGGCAGTCCTTGAGGACAGCAGTCTTTCTGAGACAGACCTCATCTTTGACGATAAGAAAGCAGATTTTACACTGGAAGCAGGAAAAGGCTGTAAGATAAAAGACGGAAAGATCATTGTGGCCAAAGAAGGAGCAACCGTACAGATCGGATATCAGGGAGAGCCGGAGGCAGAGGTTTATCTTGTGGCAAAAAATCTGGATTTTAATGCCTATTCTCCACGTGCAGTGGTCAGTGATAAAAAATGGGATTCCATGACAGAATATGAGAAGAATACCGTGCGTTATGAAGACAATAACTGGCGCTACTGGAAAGAAAGCAAGGAATCAGCAGTGGATGTTTCGCTGGGCTCCGTGGACAAGACTATCCGGATCTTTACAGATAAATACAACGGCTACAGCGGAAGACATAATTTTCTTCTGAATATGGGATATAAAAACTATTCTGCAGGAACTATGACACTGACATTCTCCATGCCAGGAGAATATACCTTTGATGATCTGTATGTGGTATGTCAGCCCATGGCTTCTGTTGAAGAACAGACAGAGGAGCTTGGAAAAGAAAGTCTTCAGAATATCAAAACGGAGACAAATTGCATTCGTGGAGATATCACAACCACTTCCGATAAGATCCTGGTATTTTCCATTCCATACAGCGCAGGCTTTACCGCCTATGTAGATGGAGAAAAAACAGAACTTGTGCAGGCAAACAGTATGTATATGGGACTGGAATTAAAAAAAGGCAGGCATACGATCGCACTCAGATATTGTACACCGTATATTGTGCCCGGAATGATACTGACGGTGATCGGCCTGATCCTGTTTGCCGGGATCGTAATATCTTACCGGCGCCAGAGAAAACAAAAAGAAAGGGGAAAACAGGAGAAATGAGCCGATTATCGGTAGTTTTGCCTGCCTGTAACGAGGAACCGATGGTGGAGAAAACCTGCCGGACTCTCAGAGAGCTCCTGGGGCAGGCCGGGATTCGTTATGAACTGGTCCTGGTAGATGACGGTTCCTCTGACGGGACCTGGGCAGCCATAGAAAAAGTATCCAGGGAAGATAAAAATGTGACAGGTGTGCATTTTTCCAGAAATTTCGGGAAAGAAGCAGCAATCGTGGCCGGCCTTGCACAGGCATGCGGAGATGCGGTGGCAGTGATGGACTGTGACCTGCAGCATCCGCCGGAAATCCTCTTGGAAATGTACCGGCTCTGGAAGCAGGGCTACGAGGTTGTGGAGGGCATCAAGAAAAACCGGGGAAAAGAAACTCTTTTTCACAGAAAAAGTGCCGGATTTTTCTATCGGATCATGTCCCGTGCCACCGGCTTTGATATGGAAAACGCTTCCGACTTCAAGCTGCTGGACAGGAAAGCGGTGGAGAGTGTTCTCGCCATGCCTGAGCGCAGCATGTTTTTCCGGGCGGCATCATCCTGGATAGGCTTCAAAAGCATCTCCGTACCTTTTGAGGTGCAGGAGCGTGAGGCCGGAGAATCCAAATGGTCTGCAGGAACGCTGATCAGCTATGCGTTTCGGAATATTGTGGCATTTACAACACTTCCGTTGCAGTTTGTAACAGCAGGTGCTGTGGGCTGCTTTGGGTGCTCCCTGCTCCTTCTGGTCTATTCTCTGGTCCGGTATTTTTCCGGGCATGCGGTGGAAGGTTATACCACACTTCTGATCGTGATGCTCTTTATCGGAAGTGCTGTGATGATGAGCCTTGGGATCATCGGATATTATATCGCCAGGATCTATGAGGAAGTAAAACGCCGTCCAAGATATATCGTATCAAAGATCATACGAGGAGGAGATACCAATGAAAAAGTGGATCCTTAAATTCTATGAAAATGATGTGATCCGTTATATTTTCTGGGGTGGTTGTACGACTCTCGTAAATCTGTTAAGCTTTTATATCATGAGGGCAATGGGAATTCCACTGATGAGTGCCAACATCATATCGATCATCCTGGCGATCCTGTTTGCCTATGTTGTGAATTCCAGATTTGTATTTCATGACCGCTGTGAAACATGGAGGGATCATATACGGCCCTTTCTGAAATTTATAAGTGCCCGTCTGGTGACCATGGTCATTGAGGTAGGTGGCGTATGGCTTCTGGCGGAGATCCTGGGATTCCGGGATATGTTTGCAAAATTCTGCACACAATTTATCGTGCTGGCGTTGAATTATATCTTTAGTAAATTTATTATTTTTACCACAGGTAAAAGGATTGGAGGTAGCAAATGATGACTTTGGATGAGGCAGTGAAGAAAGTCCGCCCTCTGGATGAAAAGGCTATGGAGGGGGCGAGAAAGAGATGGGACAGTATTGCAAAGCCCCTGCATTCTCTGGGAGAGCTGGAGAATATGCTGACACAGATCGCCGGTATCACAGGTACACCGGAGGTACGTGTGGAGAAAAAAGCAGTGGTTGCCATGTGCGCGGATAACGGAGTTGTAGAAGAGGGTGTGACCCAGACCGGACAGGAAGTGACGGCTGTTGTGGCTGAGAATTTTCTGGAAGGGACTACTACCTGCTGTGTGATGTGCCGTCAGTGTGGAGCAGAGCTTTTTCCTGTAGATGTGGGAATGGTCACAGATACAAAGGTCCGTACAGATCTTAAGGTTGCTTATGGGACCAGAAATATGACCAGAGAGCCGGCGATGACAAGAGATCAGGCGATCCGTGGCATCGAAGCCGGAATTGCCATGGCAGAGGAGCTGAAGGAAAAAGGCTATCAGGTTCTTGCAACCGGCGAGATGGGCATTGGAAATACCACCACCAGCAGTGCGGTAGCAGCTGTGCTTCTCGGAAAACCGGTGGAAGATATGACCGGACGTGGTGCCGGATTGACCAGTGAAGGGCTTGTACGGAAGATCAATGCGATCAAAAAGGCGATCGCCCTGAATAATCCGGATCGTTCAGATGCCATTGACGTCCTGGCAAAGGTAGGTGGACTGGATATTGCAGGAATGGCAGGAGTATTCATTGGAGGAGCAGCACTTGGAATGCCGGTTGTCATGGACGGATTTATTTCCTGCGTATCTGCACTGATCGCAATAAAGATCTGCCCGCAGGTAAGTGATCATATCCTTGCGTCTCATGTATCCAAAGAGCCTGCAGCACAGCTGATCCTGAAGGAGCTTGGCAAGGAAGCGATCATCCACGCAGGCATGTGCCTGGGCGAGGGAACCGGAGCTGTGGCACTGTTTCCGATGATGGATCTGTCCTGTGCAGTATATAATTCCATGAGTACCTTTGGTGATATCAATGTAGAACAGTACGAGGAGCTGAAATAATATGCTGGTTGTTGTAACAGGAGGCAGCGGAAGCGGAAAATCTGCTTTTGCGGAAGAAACCGTACTTTCCCTTGGCGAAGCCAGAAGGATCTATATCGCCACCATGCAGGCTTTTGACGAAGAAAGCCACAGGCGCATCCGCAGACACCGGCACATGCGTGCAGGAAAAGGCTTCGAGACAATTGAAAGATATACAGAGCTGGATGAGCTGCTCATCCCGAAGGACTGCGTGGTCCTTCTGGAGTGCATGTCCAATCTGGTTGCAAATGAGATGTTCCGGGAAGGCGGCTTCCACCCGGAGGTGGCAGAAAAGATCACAGAAGGGGTGAAAAATCTTCTTTCCCAGGCAAAGCATGTGGTGATCGTCACCAACGAGATCTTTTCAGACGGGATCCTCTACGAGGAAGAATCAGAACAGTACAAAAAAGAGCTGGGACAGATCAACCAGAAGCTGGCAGAGCTGGCAGAAGAGGTTGTGGAAGTCGTATACGGGATCCCTGTATGGCATAAAGGAGGAAAGGAAGCATGAAAAGCTTATGGAACAGTTTTAAGGCAGCCTTTGCCATGTTTTCAAAGATTCCTATGCCCATGGTGGACTGGAAGAAGGAAAACATAAAATATATGATGTGCTTTTTCCCCTTTGTGGGGACTGCCATCGGCATCCTGACCTGGCTTGCAGGAGGGGTCCTCGGTGTACACGTAGCTCTGGAGCCATTTTTTCTCGCTGTGATCCTTACTGTGATCCCGGTATTTATTACCGGCGGCATTCATGTAGACGGGCTTTTGGACACGTCAGATGCATTAAGCTCCTGGCAGGAACGCACAAGGAGGCTGGAGATCCTGAAGGATTCCCATGCAGGTGCATTTGCCATTATCACAGCCTGTGTATATTTTATCCTCTGGCTGGGAGCCTGGGATCAGCTCCTTGGAAATTATAACGGGATCTGTATCATGAGCCTGGGCTTTATGATGTCCAGATGTCTTTCCGGGATCGGTGTGATTACATTTCCCAAGGCAAGGACAGACGGGACTGTGGCAGAATTTTCCAGAAATGCGTCAGAGATCGCAGTGCGAAATGTTCTTATCACGATGTTTGTGATCCTTGCAGCGCTGATGATATGGGTAGATCCGGTCCTGGGTGTTCTGGCAGTTGTCAGCGCACTTCTGGTATTCTGGTGGTATCACCATATGGCTTTGAAATATTTTGGAGGGACCACAGGTGATCTTTCCGGATTTTTCCTTTGCATCTGCGAGGTTGTGATGGCACTGGTGCTTGCTCTTGGTGGCACGTTTAATCTGTAATGAAGATTTGGATGAGGTAAAAATATTATGGAAATGATAATCGGAGGTGCATATCAGGGAAAAGCTGACTATGCAAAAGCACAGTTCCCGGATGTGGACTGGAAATTCGGAGGAGAGATCACAGAAGAGGAGCTTCTGAAGGCAGCGGGTGTTCTGGGATTTCAGGAATACATAAGAAAAGCTCTGAAGGCAGGAGAAGATCTCACCGGCCTGGCAGAAAAGCTGGCACAGCAGGATCCGGATGTGATCCTTGTCAGTGAGGAGGTAGGCTACGGGATCGTTCCGGCGGATGCTTTTGAACGGCAGTACCGAGAAGCTGTTGGCCGGGTGTGCACTGCACTGGCTGCAAAAAGCAGCAGGGTCACAAGAGTGGTATGCGGGATCGGGACGGTGCTGAAGGATGATTAGATTATATCTGATACGACACGGACAGACACCCGGAAATAAGCTTCAGCGTTATATCGGAACAACGGATGAACCGCTGAGCACGGAGGGAAAGGAATTTCTGGAAAAGCTGACCTATCCCATGCCGGAGGCCCTTTATGTAAGTCCGCTCTGCCGCTGTGTGGAAACTGCGGGAATCCTTTTTCCGGGAAAAAGCTTTCATATCATCGAAGAGCTTTCCGAGTGTGATTTTGGAGAGTTTGAGAATAAAAATTATAAAGAGCTTTCCGGAAATCAGGATTATCAGAGGTGGATTGATAGCAATGGAACGCTTCCTTTTCCGGGAGGAGAAAGTCGAGAAGCGTTTAAGCACCGGAGCCTTACAGGATTTCAGAAGGCTGTCACACAGTGTATCCGCAACAACATAAAGACAGCGGCTCTTGTGATACATGGCGGTACGATCATGAACATTATGGAAGAATATGCGGACAGACCCAGGGCTTTTTATGAATGGCATGTAAAAAACGGCGGCGGTTATCTGGCAGAGCTGGAGCCTGCGCTGTGGCAGAAGGGACGGAGAGAGCTCTGTGTCCGTGAATCATATATGGAGGGTTAAGTTATGAATGAGCAGAAGATCAGCTGGAAACGCAGCGACTTGAAATGGCGTGGAAAACAGGCATTCAAAAAAAATTACTGGTCAGCAGTGCTGGTAAGTCTGGTGCTGGCTATTGTGATGGCAACCGGCGGAAGCGGTGCGGCCACTGGCAGTGCCGGAAATGTGGTAAGTCCGGACTACGGTGTTACAACGTATCGTTTGGGTACGGATATCAATGGTGTTACTTCTTATGTCAGCCATGTATTTCGCTCCCCACTGGCAGTGCTTTTTGCACTTCTGAGTGCCAGTGCCGTGGTAGCTGTGGCTCTGATCGGAATTCTTTTTCATTTCTTTGTGGGAAATGTTTTGGAGGTAGGCGGAAGAGATTTTTACATTGAGAACCTTTATTCTGTACCCGGGCCCGGAAAGCTCCTCAGTGTATTTCGTTCCGGGAATTACGGTAATATCGTAAAAACCATGTTTTTACGGGACCTGTATCTTGTATTGTGGACGCTGCTTTTTATTATTCCCGGAGTGGTAAAATCCTACGAATATAAGATGATCCCTTATCTTCTTGCGGAATATCCGGATATGAGCACAAAGGAAGTGTTTGCAAAAAGCCGTGAGATGATGAACGGACAGAAGATGGATACCTTTATCCTGGATCTTTCCTTTATTCCCTGGTCTGTCCTTTCGGCAATTACGGCCGGGATCGCGGGACTCTTTTATGTATCCCCGTATAAGGATGCAACCTATGCGGAGCTTTATGATACTCTTGCGGCAGGAATGCCGGGAAACGAACAGCAGGTGTATGAAGATGAAAATAGCGGCATATACGGATAAAATGATCCTTGTGAGAGGTGGCGGAGATCTGGCCACAGGAGTGATTCACAAGCTTCATCAGAGTGGCTATCAGGTCCTGATCCTGGAATGTGACCGTCCAAGTGCCATCCGCCGTCATGTGGCCTTCTGTGAAGCTGTTTATGACGGAACTGCAGAGGTAGAAGGCGTTGTGTGCAGGAGGATCACGGAGAACGATATCCGGACCCAGTGTAGGAAATGCTGGGCACAGGGAGAGATCCCCCTTCTGACAGATACCCATGGAAAATATATCCGCGAATTGGAGCCGGAGGCAGTGATCGATGCCATCCTTGCCAAAAAGAATCTTGGGACCAGCAGGGATATGGCACCACTGACTGTGGGACTTGGCCCGGGCTTTACCGCAGGGGAGGATGTGGATTACGTGATCGAGACCATGCGCGGCCATAACCTGGGAAGGATCATAAAAAAAGGCATTGCCCTGCCGAATACCGGAGTGCCGGGACTGATCGCAGGAATCGGAAAGGAACGTGTGATCCATTCACCGGCAGCCGGTAACATGAAAAACATCTGTCAGATCGCAGATCTTGTTGAAAAAGACCAGGTGATCGCCATGGTAGGTGATACGCCGGTGAAGGCTACCATTTCCGGCGTGATCCGGGGACTGATCCGGGACGGCTACCCTGTTTTTGAGGGAATGAAGATCGCGGACATCGACCCAAGGGCAGAACAGAAGAAAAACTGTTTTACGATCTCAGACAAGGCGAGGTGTATCGCAGGGGGAGTACTGGAGGTGCTGCTTTCCTGCGGAGTGCTTCCGGGAACAGAGAAATCTGTGAGGAATGAGAATCTGTGACCGATACAGAGCCTGGTGTCCCTGAAAGAAGTTAGAAGATAAATGGAGTGTGTCATGAAGAAAAATGAAAAAGCGCTTACTGTGGCATTCACAGGAGGCGGCGGAAAGACCAGTCTGATCCTTGGACTGGCAGAAATATTTTCCGGACAGGGAAAACGTGTGATCGTGACCACAACCACGCATATGGCATGGGAACCGGAACGTCCTTTTGCGGAGGCAGAGGACATTCCGGGAGCATGCCGGCTTATAGAACAATACGGATACGTCATCGCGGCTCATCACAAGGCCGGGCAGCCAAAGATTTCCGGCCCCGAAAAGGAGATCCTGGAAAAGCTGCCCGGCTTTTGTGATCTTCTTCTTGTGGAAGCTGACGGATCCAGGCGCCGACCCCTTAAAGTGCCGGCTGTTCATGAGCCGGTGATCCCTTCTTTTGCAGATATGGTAGTAGGAGTGATCGGTTTTGACTGCATCGGCAAAAGGATCTGTGATACGGCACACCGTCCGGATGATGTGGCGGGATTTCTGGGAAAGCGTACAGATGAGCCTGTGACATGGATGGATGTGTGGAAGATCATCCGGTCTGAAGACGGATTGCAAAAAGGCGTGGACGGGCGAAGATTTCTTGCGTATCTGAACAAGGCAGATACTCTGGAGGATCCTTGTGTGGCGGAGAAGCTTATGGCACAAGGTCAGGAGTCTGGGATCATGATGATCTGCGGAAGCCTGCAGAGAAGTGTAAACAGCTAGTACAGCGAAAATTAAGTTTCTGCTATATTGACGCAGCAGATGAAAAATCAGGCAAGTCAATATGGCGGTTACTTAATATTCGCTGTACTAGAATCGAAAGGAAGTGGAGCGGTGATATGAAGCTGGGACTGATCATGCTGGCAGCAGGAAACAGCCGGCGGTTTGGAAGCAATAAGCTGCTGTACGGGATAGACGGAATGCCGATGTACAGGCATATTCTCCTGGAACTGAAAAAAGTGAAAGCAGCACTGGAGGAACAGGGGCACAGGTGTGAGATCACAGTTGTCACACAGTATGAGGAGATTGCGCAGGAAGCAGAGAAGCTCGGCGTGCGGTTTCTTTATAATCTGCATCCGGATGAGGGAATATCTTCCTCACTGAAGATCGGGCTGCGGGTCAACCGGGAGATGGATGCTTGTTTGTTTACGGTGGCAGATCAGCCGTGGTTGCGGTGGGAGACGGTTTTTGGACTGGTGGATGTGTTTTTGAGAGATGGGAAAGGGATCGCCTGTGTGGAGCATGATGAGAAGACCGGGAATCCCTGTGTTTTTTCGAAGAAGTATTATGGGGAGCTGATGGAGCTTTCCGGTGATGTCGGAGGGAAGAGGGTGGTTGTGGCACATCGGGGGGATGTGGCTGTGATGAAGGTTGAGGATGGACGGGAGATGGTGGATGTGGATTTTTCGGACGGTACCTCGCCGGCTGACGTGCGAAGGAGTGGAAGGCTATAGTGGAGGCGTGAGTTTAAAGAATATAGCGAAAAGAGTTGCTGACGTGCGAAAGGGGAGATAGGCTAGAGTGAAAGTGTGAAGTTTGTAGAAGCAGAGCATCGATGATGAAAGCACCGGCTGATGTGTGAAATCACCGTGTCTGAGACAATTTTCACTTATACAAAAGCCAGCAGGGAACCGCCCTGGCGTAGTGGGATGTTCTGCAGGAGTCCTGCTGATTCTTAGGTGGTGTGGTTTCTGCGTTATTCCAAAAAGTTCTGCTGTCTGAGCGGCTTGACGCGAGTTCAGAACTTTTTGGAATGGTTTTAGCAGAAGCCGCAGCACCTTAGAAGCCAGCGGACGACGAAGCCCTTCCCGCTACGCCAGGGCGGTTCCCTGCGTACGTTCGTTATAATTTATAATTATAAGGTAGACAAATCTCAAATAAAGTGATTCTTAGCCGCTTCTTCCTCAGCCAGACGAACCGTCTCACCGGAAGGATTGGAGATCACTGCTGAAGCTACGATCTCACAAGGCGGGTTCCCCTTTACACTGTCAACGGCAGCCGTAACAGCAGAAACATCACCAGTCAGAAAAACAGTGGCATGACCACCACACTTCGTCTGCCAGGTAAGAAAAGAAACATCAGAAGTCTTCAGCATCTGGTCGATCACCAGGATCGCATTACTGCTGCCAACAACCTCAACTAAACCAAAAGCACCATAATTCATAAATCCGTCGCCCCCTTTATTTATTGATCGTCATCTTCAGTGCGATCTCAGTATCCTCAGAAGGAGAAGCGATCACAGTATGAGAAACAACCTTACCAAGAGGTTTGGCTGCCTCCAGCGCAACCTCCATAGCTGCATTAACGTCAGAAACAGAACCACGCATCTTGACACAGGCGCCACTCTTCAGACGGTTACGTTCAACACTCTGGATCCTGACATTGGCTGCTTTGGAAGCAGCATCAAGAGCAACAAAACAGGCAACCAGGTTATCCAGCTCAAAAACACCTACAGCCATGCCCTTATAATTATTATCCATAAAAATACCTCCATGCGGAACAGATTCCAGTAATGTGGTTTCTTGACCGGTTTTACGTGGAATCATTACCGTTTTTATGGATTTATTATAACTTTTTTAGACAAAAATAGCAAGAAATAAATACACAGATAACAAAGTATTACTGAGAACGGAGTGAACAGTAGCTCACGAAGAGAACAGCAACGCAAAGTTTACTTTGGACGCCGGATATAGTATATTAATTAAATAAGAAATAGCAGGAAGGTGTAAAGAAATGCAGATACATCAGACAGACTTTTCAACAGGAAATGTCTATCGTAACATTATGGAGGTGGCTGTGCCGATGATCATTGCACAGATCCTGAACCTCCTTTACAACATTGTGGACCGGATCTATATCGGAAGGATTCCTGAGATCGGAGCCACTGCACTGACAGGAGTGGGACTGTGTTTTCCTATTATCACTCTGATCACCGCATTTACCTATCTTTTTGGAAATGGAGGAGCACCGCTTTGCTCCATGGAACGGGGAAGAGGAAACCGGGAAGAAGCAGAAATGCTCATGGGAAACACCTTTGTGATGCTGATCGGCACAGGAGTGATCCTGACGGCCATTGGCCTTATCTTTTACAGACCGATCCTCTATGCCTTTGGCGCCAGTGATGTAACCTTTTCCTATGCGGCAGACTACATAAGGATCTATCTTCTGGGAACCCTGTTTGTGATGATCACTTTGGGAATGAACCCGTTTATCAACAGCCAGGGCTTTGGAAACACAGGGATGCTCACGATACTGATCGGTGCTGTACTGAACATTCTTCTGGATCCCCTGTTTATCTTTGGGATGCACATGGGAGTCCGGGGAGCGGCTTTGGCGACTATCATTTCCCAGTTCTGTTCCGCCATCTGGGTCTTACGCTTCCTTACAGGAAAAAAGGCGATCCTGAACCTGAAAAAAAGCGCCATGAGGATCTCCTGGAAAAGAGTGGGCAGTATCGTAAGCCTGGGTATGTCCGGTTTTTTTATGGCATTTACAAACAGTCTTGTGCAGGTGGTATGCAATGCCACACTCCAGACCTGGGGCGGTGATATCTACGTTGGTGTCATGACAGTTTTAAATTCTGTCCGTGATATTTTTACTATGCCGGTCCAAGGGCTTACCGCAGGGGCTTCTCCGGTCATGAGCTTTAATTACGGAGAAAAAGCTTACGACAGAGTCAAAAAAGCAATTAAATTTATTACAGCTGTCTGTGTGATCTATACCCTGGCTGGCTGGGGGATCCTGAAGCTGCTTCCGGAATTTTTTATCCGGATCTTTAACAGCAATCCCGGGCTTCTGGAAAAGGGAGTTTCCGCCCTTCATATTTACTTTTTCGGCTTCTGCTTTATGGCATTGCAGTTTACCGGACAAAGTGTGTTCGTAGCACTGGGAAAGGCAAAAAAAGCCACCTTTTTCTCTCTGTTCCGAAAGGTAGTGATCGTAGTGCCGCTGACGGTCCTGCTGCCTCATGTGAATGGCCTGGGAACAGACGGCGTGTTCTGGGCGGAACCGGTTTCCAACCTTGTAGGCGGCTGTGCATGCTTTTTCACCATGCTGGCAACAGTACTGCCGGAGCTGAACAAACGTAAGGCATAAGACGGGCCGCGCGAATTTATGCGATTAGCATAAATTCTGTGCATCGCGAAGTGTGTTACTGAGAACGGAGTGAACAGTGACTTTAAACGGGCCGGATAAGGGTTTGCGGGAAATTTTGATATGTGTTAGAATGGACGGGATGATTTGAAAGTCCGGCGTATAGCCGGACAGGAATGAGAGGAAAATATAATGGCTTTATTTCAGGCATTTCGGGCAGTAAGACCTGCTTCGGAAAAAGCAGAAAAGGTGGCTGCACTTCCCTATGACGTAGTCAGCAGAGAGGAAGCGAGAAAGATCGGGGAAAAAAATCCGGAATCTTTTCTCCATATAGACCGTGCAGAGATGGATCTGGATCCGGAAACCGATCTTTATGATCCGAAGGTTTATCAGAAGGCAAGGGAAAATCTGGATCGTTTCCAGAAAGAAGGGATTCTGATCCAGGATGAGAAACCGAACTATTATCTGTATGAACTGATCCGTAAGGGAAGATCCCAGACCGGGATCGTAGGTGTCAGTTCCATTGATGATTACATGAATGGTGTGATCAAAAAGCATGAGCTTACAAGAGAGGATAAGGAGCAGGACCGCATCCGTCATGTGGATGTCTGTGATGCCAACACAGGTCCTATTTTTCTGGCGTGCAGATATCCGGCAGAGCTTCTTACTCTTATGGAAGAATGGAAAAATGCACATGCTCCGGTGTATGATTTTACTTCCGATGACGAGATCACACATCGTGTATGGGTCGTAGATGAGGAAGAAAAGATCCGGACTATACATAGTCTTTTTGGCGGAATCTCCTCTATCTATATTGCTGATGGTCACCACAGAGCAGCCTCCGCAGTAAAGGTTGGACAGAAGAGAAGAGCGGAGCATCCGGACTACACCGGAAAAGAAGAATTTAACTTTTTCCTGTCAGTGGTATTTCCGTATGACCAGCTGACCATCCTTCCGTATCACAGGATCGTAAAGGATATCAAGGGTATGGAACCCAAAGCCTTTATCGGAAGCATGAAATTTAATTTTGAGCTGATGGCAATGCCGGGCTTTCCATGTAAACCGGTGGAGAAACACTGCTTCGGGCTGTATGTAGACGGAGAATGGTTCCATCTGAAGGCATATCCGGATATCTATGCGGGTAAAGACAGCGTAGGTCAGCTGGATGTATCTATTCTTCAGGATAAGGTTCTGGGTCCGGTTCTGGGGATCAGTGACCCGCGTACCGATGAGAGGATCCGCTTTATGGGAGGAAACCACCGGCTGAAGGATCTGGCAGCAGCTGCAGATGAGACAGGAGGAGCTGCCTTTGCCATGTATCCTACATCCATGGAGGAGCTGATGACGATCGCAGACGAGGGTAAGCTTATGCCGCCAAAGAGCACCTGGTTTGAACCGAAGCTCCGCAGTGGTCTTTTTATCCATAATCTTTCAGACTGATGCCGGAGGCTATTAACAGTTAAATATAAATTATAAAATCATATAAGTACATGTTGA
>NZ_QUJX01000013.1:0-4360 GCF_003480785.1 Ruminococcus sp. AM26-12LB
GACTGCATCCACTCCCGGAGCGATGCCACCTTCCTCTGGCGTCCCTCGACCACATCCACCTCTCAAAACCTCAAAAACATCCACGACTGCATCCACTCCCGGAGCGATGCCTTCTTCCCCTGGCGTCCCTCAACCACATCCACCTCTCAAAACCTCAAAAAACATCCACGACTGCATCCACTCCCGGAGCGATACCACCTTCCTCTGGCGTCCCTCGACCACATCCATACACACCAAAAAAAGCCCGGCATCTTCATATTCCAAAGACACCGGACTCCCATCAGTCATATATAAGCTGGAAATGAGACTCGAACTCACGACCCCTTCATTACGAGTGAAGTGCTCTACCGACTGAGCTATTCCAGCTTGTGCTAAACACAACTGATATTATACCGTATTTTACAAAAAATGCAAGCACTTTTTCCTACAATCCACTCAAATCCTTACCCTCCAATCCCCCCCCCAACCATATTCCCATTTAATTCACAAACCATCACTCATCCCCGGAAGCCCCCTTCCTGCGAGAAGCCACCCGTTTCACAACCTTTACCGCATCCTTTACAGCCACAGATTTTTCAACCACCTTCATTTTCGCCTTATCCATACGCTTTCCCCTGCTTTTCCCCACAGTCTTTTTCACATTTCCTTTCTTCACAGAGTTTTTCTTCACATCCCCCTTCTCCGGTGTACACCCAAATACCGCCACACCATAAGCCGGAAGCTTCAGCTTCAAAGAAAATTCCCTGTTATCACACTCCATATGAATAGCCGCTTTCGCCCGTGCGTTCACCACACCCTGTCCGCCAAACTTTTCACTGTCACTGTTGAAAATTTCCTTATATTTCCCCGCAAAAGGCACACCAACCCGGTAACTGTCATAAGATACCGGTGAAAAATTACACACCGCAAGAATCGTTTCTTCCGGCTTTTCCGTCTTACGAAGAAACGCAACCACATTCTCATCATAGCTGGTAAACTGGATCCACTCAAACCCATCCGAATTACCATCCATTGCATACAACGCCGAATGATTCCTGTAAAGTTCATTCAGATCATGCAGATACGCCCTCATTTCCGGCCCCACATCCCCATCCGGCGCAGTCATCTTCACACCCGGATGAAGCATCAGATAGCCATACGCAGCACGCAGCTGAGCATCCTTCTGCCTTGAAGATCCCGGAAGCTTCTCCAGAAACTCTTTTAACGTACCCACATCTCTCTTCCCCAGAGTCAGTACATAATGCTCACTATATGCATACATCATGGAAAGCGTCAGCTGATCATAATAATTTCGTCTGTCCAAAGGCTCTGCTTCCAGGTAAGAAAGAAGATCCTTTGTCCAGCCACCACTCCATTTATAGTCAAACCCCAGATGATCATTCTCCACACTGTCTGTAAGCTGCGGCCATAAACCATCCTCCTGTGCGATCAAAAGAATCCCCGGATACTGCTTCTTCACAATAGAATTCAGATGCTTCAGAAACTCCAGTGCCTGAAGATTCTCATTGGAACTATAAAGATTAGCCGTCCACTGTCCCGCCTCTCTTCCAAAATCCAGATACAGCATCGCATCTACATCATCCATCCGAAGTCCGTCCACATGAAATTCATCCAGCCAGAAAAACGCATTGGAAATAAGAAAATCTTTGACCATAGGACTTCCGTAATTATAAAGCATGGTGCCCCACATCGGATGAACGGCCATAGCCGGATCCTGTACTTCATAAAGAGGAGTTCCGTCAAATTTCTCAAGCCCTGCATCAAACCGTGGAAACTGAGCCGGTGTCCAGTCCAGGATCACGCCAATCCCTGCCTGATGAAGATCCTCCACCAGTGTCCGGAAATCTGCCGCAGTCCCAAAACGGGTAGTCACAGCATAATACGCAGACGTAGAATATCCTCCTGAACTTCGGTCAAGATACTCCATCACCGGATGAAATTCTACATGCGTATAACCGGTTTCCTTCAGAAACTCCACCAGTTCACCACTGTTTTTCCACTCTGTTACATCCGTTTCATAAATGGAAACCGGAACTTCACGGCTGGCAAACCTTTCACGTTCCTTCATCCACGCTTCATCCTGCCATAAAAAATCCCCCAGCTCTGTTACAACAGAAATCACAGACGGCGCTCCCTGGGTTCCATTTCCGTAAGGATCAGACTTCCGCTGTACATTGCCGCCTTTGATCTTGATCTCATACTGGTAAGAGGCCCCTGCCTGTACACCTGGAACAAAAATCTCAAAAATTCCGGACATTGGCATCCGATGCATCGGAAGACGCCTTCCATCCCACCTGTCAAAATCACCGACCACACTGACACGGATTGCATTGGGTGCCCAGACAGCAAAATATGTTCCTTCTACCTCGCCACAGGTCCCCGGATGCGCTCCCAGCTTCTCATATGCCTTGTAATAGACACCGGCACAAAAAGCTCGTTCCTCCTCTTCCGTGATCTGGCATGGACATTCATACGCATCGTAAAAAGTCTCTTTCCTGCTTCCTCTTATCACACGGAAACGATATTCCGGAATCCTTTTCAGTGGAAGCATTACAGCATAATAACCAGCCTCATCTTCCAGAATCATCGGATAACTCTTTTCCCCTACAACAACCTCTGCAGCATCCGCTCCCGGAAAAAATCCCTGGATCAGAACGCCATCCTCTGTTACCCTTGGCTGCATCACATCACGAGGTGATGCCTCCTCCCCATAAACGATTGCCTCGATCCGGGGCCAATCCATATATTCATACGCTTTATCAGCCATAATCGTCTCCTCCATCATATTTGTTGTTTTATAGACTAAGTTTACCACCATTTTACAGAAAAATAAAGATAACAGTTCTAATCTTCGCAAAAAGCACCACAAGTAACCGGTAACAGAACAGAAAATAATTCGATTTGGTTCTTCCCAAAATCATGTGTAACGATTATAATATGAAGCAGAATATGAAACAAATAACTTATCAGGAGGAATCATCAATGGAAAACAGACAGTATGATGTAACAGCTCTCGGCGAGCTTCTGATCGACTTCACAGAAAACGGTGACAGTTCCCAAGGAAACCCTACTTTCGAGGCAAACCCGGGCGGAGCTCCCTGTAACGTTCTTGCCATGCTGAACCGTCTTGGCAAAAAAACTGCATTTATCGGAAAGGTCGGAAACGACATGTTCGGCAAGCAGCTGAAGGCTGCCGTAGAAGAATGCGGCATTGATACCAGAAATCTTGTCATGGACGATGAAATTCACACTACCCTTGCTTTTGTACATACTTACCCGGACGGAGACCGTGATTTTTCTTTCTACCGTAATCCAGGTGCAGATATGATGCTGACAAAGGATGAGGTAGATGCCGATCTGATCCGCAATTCCAGGATCTTCCATTTCGGCACACTTTCTTCCACACATGAGGGTGTCCGTGAAGCAACCCGCTATGCTCTTGACGTGGCAAAAGAAGCCGGATGCATCATCACCTTTGACCCGAACTTACGCCCTCCACTCTGGAAGGATCTGAACGATGCCCGCAAAGAGATCGAATACGGCATGGAACGCTGTGATGTACTGAAGATTTCTGATAATGAAGTGGAATTTCTTTTTGACACAACAGATTATGACAAGGGTGCTGCCCTTATCGAAGAAAAATATCATATCCCGCTTGTGCTGATCACAATGGGAAAAGACGGAAGCCGCGCTTATTATCGCGGACGGAAGGTCGAGGCTGCTCCTTTCCTTCAGGAAAAAACCATTGAAACCACCGGTGCAGGAGACACCTTCTGTGCAAGCACCCTGAATTATGTGCTGGAACACGGTCTTGAGGATCTCACTGACGAAAATCTCGCAGAGCTGCTTACTTTTGCAAATGCAGCAGCTTCTCTCATCACAACAAAGAAGGGAGCACTCCGCGTAATGCCTGAAAGAGATGAAGTTCTTGACTTCATTGCATCCCGCAAGTAGTGTATGTTTTTCTTTTATTGAATTATTTTTTTGTTTATTGGCTTTGAAAAGCTGAGAAAACACCGCAGGGGGAGAAAGCACTCAAAGTTACGAAGCCCGTTTTTCTCCCCCTGCACCCCCTCTTTCCGGGCACGTACCGCAGAAACGACGCTTCGCGCCTATCCGCCAATTGTTGTGTATTCTTCATATTTTCCCTATTATATCATATATTTTTATTAATATCTTATCGTATAAAAATTTACAACCAATATCATTACGCATATTATATTTGCACATTATATTTGTATTTGATATATTTACATTTAATATATTTGCATTTAATATATTTGCATTTGATATATTTGCATTTAATATATTTGCATTTGATATATTTGCATTTGATATATTTGCATTTGATATATTTGCA
>NZ_QUJX01000013.1:4370-116928 GCF_003480785.1 Ruminococcus sp. AM26-12LB
ATATATTTGCATTTGATATATTTGCATTTGATATATTTGCATTTGATATATTTGCATTTGATATATTTACATTTGATCATTTGATATATTTGAATTTGATATATTTACATTTGATCATTTGATATATTTGAATTTGATCATTTGATATATCTGCATTTGATATATTTACCGCTCAAATTCACTTCTATATTATTCCAAAAAATCCGCAGATGTGCCCCGCACATCGAGACCTACCAACGCCCTCCCACCCTCACTCTCGGCTCAACCTTCCACATCCAATACCGTCACATACCTATAACGGCCTCAAGACTTTTTCACTCTCAACAACCCCGTCAGGCCGTTCTCCTCCATCGGCTCAACCTTTCGTTCCCAGCACCGTCGCATACAGACACAAGTCAACCAAACTCCCGTCCTCCACAACCAAGCACTCCTAAAAAAAGCCCGAGGGGTGTGCAGAGGGGCCGCGGCTTTGCGGCCCCTTTGCGGTTTTCCTTTTTTCCTCAAAAAAAATACTGTGCGCCATTCGCCAAAAAAGCAAACGCCACACAGTATTTAAAAAAAAGTATTTCTAACCTCTTGTTACTTTACTTAACAACACGCACCCTGTACATTCCCTCAATCTCCTTGAGTTCATCTAACGCCTTAGCAGACGCCGCACTCTCAAGATCTATAAGAGTATAAGCAAACTCCCCTTTACTCTTATTCGTCATATCCGCAATATTCAATCCCTCAGATCCAAGGATCTTGGTAACCTGACTGATCATATTCGGTGTGTTGCTGTGCGCAAGAGAGATTCTTCCAACAGCCACACAGGTACCCATATCACAGTTCGGATAATTAACTGAATTTTTGATATTACCATTCTCAAGGTAATCGCGGATCTCCTTTACAGCCATCTCTGCACAGTTTTCTTCAGATTCCTCTGTAGACGCACCAAGATGCGGAGTTACCAGAATACCCTCACGTCCTGCAACTGTCTCATTTGCAAAGTCAGTTACATACTTCTTAACCTTGCCACTCTCAACAGCCTCGATCAGCGCATCCTCATCAACAAGAAGATCTCTTGCAAAATTCAGAAGAACTACGCCGTCCTTCATCTTATCGAAAGCTTCTTTGTTGATCATCTTCTTAGTGCTGTCAAGAAGCGGCACATGAATGGTGATATAATCGCACTGGCTGTAGATCTCATCCAGGCTCTTGCTGTGCTTGATGGTTCTGGACAGGTTCCATGCTGCATCAATAGAAAGATATGGGTCATAGCCATATACCTCCATGCCAAGACCGCATGCTGCGTTTGCCACCATGGCTCCAATGGCTCCAAGACCGATGATACCAAGCTTTTTGCCGCTGATCTCGCATCCTGCGAACTGTTTTTTCTGCTTCTCGGCAAGCTTGCCGATGTGCTCTTTATCTTTCTCCTGTGCAACCCACTCGATACCTCCTACGATATCTCTGGATGCAAGGAGCATACCTGCAAGTACCAGCTCTTTTACGCCGTTTGCGTTAGCTCCAGGCGTGTTGAATACAACAACACCCTTCTCTGCATACTCCTTAACCGGAATATTATTGACGCCTGCACCTGCACGTGCAACTGCACAAACGCTCTTCGGCAGCTCCATGTCGTGCATTTTTGCACTTCTTACAAGGATTGCGTCACACTGGTCAGCGGTCTCTGTTTTTTTATAATTATCGCCAAAAAGTTTCAGACCTTTTTCAGCGATCGGATTCAGGCAATGATACTGGAACATTATGCATTCTCCTCCTCGAATTTTTTCATGAATGCAACCAGTGCCTCTACGCCGGCCTTTGGCATGGCATTGTAGATGCTGGCACGCATTCCGCCAACAGTACGGTGTCCTTTCAGGTTTACAAGTCCTGCTTCAGTTGCCTCTTTAACAAACTTGGCATCCATTTCCTTGTCACCGGTTACGAACGGTACATTCATAAGGGATCTGTCTTCCGGAACTACAGTTCCTTTGAACAGCTTGCTGGAATCCAGGTAATCATAAAGGATTTTTGCTTTTTCCTCATTGCGCTGCTTCATCACTTCCAGACCGCCCATCTTCTTCAGCCATTTGAATACTTTTCCGCATACATAGATGCAGTAAGCATTCGGCGTATTGTAAAGAGAGCCTGCGTCTGCATGTGTCTTATAAGTAAGCATGGTTGGGGTTCCCGGAAGAACATCCTCTGTGATCAGGTCCTCACGGATGATCACGATAACCATGCCTGCCGGTCCGATGTTCTTCTGAACACCGCCATAGATAATACCATATTTGCTTACATCCACCGGCTCAGACAGGAAGCAGGAGGATACATCTGCTACCAGAGTCTTACCTTTTGTGTTTGGAAGTTTTTTGAATTTTGTGCCGTAAATGGTGTTGTTCTCACAGATGTATACGTAGTCTGCATCCGGGCTGATCGGCAGATCACTGCAGTCCGGGATATAGCTGAAGGTTTTATCTTCAGAAGAGGCGATCTTGTTTGCTTTTCCGTATTTCTGAGCTTCCTGATAAGCTTTTTTTGCCCACTGTCCTGTTACGATATAATCTGCGACCTTGTTTTTCATAAGGTTCATCGGGATCATGGCAAACTGCTGGGATGCTCCTCCCTGAAGGAAAAGTACCTTGTAGTTATCCGGAATGTTCATAAGCTCGCGAAGATCTTTCTCTGCAGTATCAATGATCTCCTGAAAAGCTGCACTTCTGTGGCTCATTTCCATAACAGACATTCCTGTGCCGTTATAATCCATCATCTCATCCGCTACTTCTTTGAGTACTTCCTCTGGAAGCACTGCCGGTCCGGCAGAAAAATTATACACTCTACTCATGTTTCTTCATATCCTCCTCGTCAAATACATCATCAAGGTTCGCACCAGCCGGTACCATCGGGAACACACTCAGATCCTGATCGATCCAGCAATCCAGAACGACAGGTCCCTCTGCTGCCAGTGCCATCTTAAGTGCAGGCTCCACATCCTCCATCTTTGTCACACGAATGGCTTTTGCACCCAGCGCCTCTGATAATTTCACAAAATCAACGGCGTCATCCAGTACTGTGGAAGAGTATCTCTTTCCATAGAAGAGCGTCTGCCACTGACGCACCATTCCCAGTACATGATTGTTCATAACAATCTGGATCAGCTGTCTGCCACAGCGTGCAGCTGTTGCCAGCTCATTCATATTCATACGGAAGCATCCGTCACCTGCTATATTTACAACTGTTTTTTCCGGTCTGCCCATCTTCGCGCCAATTGCAGCGCCAAGGCCGTAGCCCATGGTTCCAAGGCCACCGGAAGTAAGAAGAGTTCTCGGCTCTTTGTATTTATAATACTGCGCCGCCCACATCTGATGCTGTCCAACATCTGTGGAGATGATCGCATCACCGTTGGTCAACTCATAAAGCTTCTCTATAATATACGGACCTGTAAGCTGTGTGTGATCATAATTCAGCGGATATTTTGATTTCAATTCCTGGATATGTGCGATCCACTCCGGATGTTCTTTCTTCGGAATTTCCTCCAGAAGGCGTTTCAGCACTTCCTTCACATCACCGATCACACTGGCATCCACTTTGATATTTTTATTGATCTCCGCAGCATCCACATCAATCTGAAGGATTTTTGCATTATGCGCAAAAGTTTTGGTATTTCCTGTTACACGGTCACTAAAGCGTGCACCGAGAACAATAAGAAGATCGCACTCTGTTACGCCAAGATCGGAAGTCTTGGTTCCGTGCATACCTACCATACCTGTATAGAGAGGATCTTCTCCCGGGAAGGTACCCTTGCCCATCAGAGTATCGCAGACAGGAGCCTGGATCCTGCGAGCCAGCTCACGTACTTCCTGGTCAGCACCGGAGATCACACATCCGCCGCCAACAAAAATAAACGGTTTCTCTGCCTCTCTGATCATTTCCAGTGCCTGATCAATATCTTCTTTACGGATACTTTTGATCTCACGGTTAACCGTAGCCGGATGGCATGGCTCATATTCATATTTCATTCCTGTGATATCCTTCGGGACATCCACAAGCACCGGGCCGGGTCTTCCGCTTTTTGCAATATAAAATGCTCTTCTTAACGTATCTGCAAGATCTTCGATATTCTTTACGATGAAACTGTATTTTGTTACAGGCATTACGATACCTGCGATATCAACCTCCTGGAAAGAATCTCTTCCCAGGAGTGGTCTTCCTACGTTTGCAGTAATGGCTACCATCGGTACGGAATCCATGTATGCAGTCGCGATCCCTGTTACCAGGTTAGTTGCTCCTGGACCGGAGGTTGCCAGGCAGACACCCACCTTTCCAGTCGCTCTTGCATAACCGTCAGCAGCATGGGATGCACCCTGCTCGTGGGAGGTCAGTACATGTGTGATCTCATCTTTGTATTCATATAAGGCATCGTAAACATTCAGGATCGCGCCGCCCGGATATCCAAATACGGTATCAACGCCCTGTTCCTTCAGACATTCTACGATGATCTCTGCACCTGTAAGCTGCATATCTTTCGTTCCTCCTTATTTTGCTTTCGGTACTTCCAGGATCGCACCACGGTTTCCGGATGTTACCATGGAAGCGTATCTTGCCAGATATCCGGTTGTCACCTTCGGCTCTCTTGGCTGCCATTTTTCTCTTCTAGCCTGCATCTCTTCATCTGAAACCTTGATCTCCAGTTTCAGCTCCGGAATATTGATGCTGATGATATCGCCTTCCTCAACCAGTGCGATCGGGCCGCCTACTGCTGCCTCCGGTGATACGTGTCCGATAGCGGCTCCTCTGGATGCACCGCTGAAACGTCCGTCGGTGATCAGGGCTACGGAAGAACCAAGTCCCATTCCCACGATGGCAGATGTAGGGTTCAGCATCTCTCTCATTCCAGGGCCACCCTTTGGTCCCTCATAGCGGATGACCACAACATCTCCCTCTACGATCTTACCGCTCTTGATGGCAACAATTGCGTCATCCTCGCTGTCAAATACACGTGCAGGACCTTCATGTACCAGCATCTCCGGTACAACTGCAGAACGTTTTACAACACCACCATCCGGTGCAAGGTTTCCTTTCAGTACGGCAAGTCCGCCTGTCTTTGTATACGGATTGTCGATAGGGCGGATAACATCCGGATTCAGGTTTACACAGTTTTTGATATTCTCACCTACTGTTTTTCCGGTTACTGTCATACACTCTGTATGGAGAAGTCCCAGCTTGTTCAGCTCATTCATGACCGCATAGACACCACCGGCCTCATTAAGATCTTCCATGTAGGTCGGGCCTGCCGGTGCAAGGTGGCAAAGGTTCGGGGTCTTCTCACTGATCTCATTTGCAAAGCTGATATCAAAGTCCATTCCGATCTCATGTGCGATAGCCGGAAGATGAAGCATACTGTTTGTGGAGCATCCAAGTGCCATATCTACTGTAAGTGCATTTAAAACTGCCTCTTTTGTCATAATGTCTCTTGGGCGGATGTTCCTTCTGTACATTTCCATTACCTGCATTCCTGCATGCTTTGCAAGACGGATACGTTCAGAGTATACTGCCGGGATGGTACCGTTTCCTTTCAGTCCCATACCGAGAACCTCTGTCAGGCAGTTCATGCTGTTTGCAGTGTACATACCGGAACATGATCCGCAGGTCGGGCAGGTTTTGTTCTCGAATTCTTCCAGATCATCTGCTGTGATGGTTCCTGCTGCATAGGAGCCTACTGCCTCAAACATACTGGAAAGACTGGTTTTGTGTCCTTTTACATGGCCGGCAAGCATCGGGCCGCCGCTTACGAATACAGTAGGAACGTTGATCCTTGCCGCTGCCATCAGAAGGCCAGGTACGTTTTTGTCACAGTTGGGAACCATGACCAGAGCATCGAACTGATGAGCCAGTGCCATGGCCTCTGTGGAATCTGCGATCAGGTCACGTGTTACAAGGGAATATTTCATTCCAACGTGTCCCATTGCGATTCCGTCACATACTGCGATCGCCGGAAATACAACCGGTGTGCCGCCAGCCATTGCAACGCCGAGCTTTACAGCATTTACAATTTTGTCAAGGTTCATATGTCCCGGTACGATCTCGTTATAAGAACTTACGATTCCTACCAGTGGTTTGTCCATTTCTTCCTTTGTCATTCCAAGGGCATTGAACAGGGAACGATGTGGTGCCTGCTGTGTGCCTTTTCTTACGGTATCACTTTTCATTTTTAAGGTCTCTCCTTTTTATTCTTTACGATAGGATCCGGTATCTGTTTATAGACTTCCTCTTCCAGGTACCGGTTTTTTCTGTTCTGTTTCGTTTTCTTCTCTCTGTCCCGCTTTATTTATGCAATGGCATCTGCGATCAGATCGCCCATCTCTTTGGTTCCGACAAGCTTGCATCCGTCAGACATGATATCTCCTGTTCTGTAACCCTCTGTAAGAACGTTCTGTACTGCTGTTTCCACAGCATCTGCTTCTTTATCAAGATCCAGAGAATATCTCAGCATCATAGCAGCGGAAAGAATGGTTGCGATGGGGTTTGCCTTGTTCTGTCCTGCGATATCCGGTGCTGAACCGTGGCTCGGCTCATAGAGACCAAGCTTTGTCTCATTTAAGCTTGCGGAGGAAAGCATTCCGATAGAACCGGTCACCATACTTGCCTCATCAGAGAGGATATCTCCAAACATGTTTTCTGTAAGGATAACATCAAACTGCTTCGGATCACGTACCAGCTGCATTGCACAGTTATCAACCAGCATATGCTCCAGTGTTACATCCGGATAATCCTTTGCCACATCCTCCACTACACTTCTCCAGAGTCTGGAAGAATCAAGAACATTGGCTTTATCTACACTCGTAACCTTATTTCTTCTCTTACGTGCGATCTCAAATGCTTTAATGGCAATACGGCGGATCTCATTCTCATTATAAGAAAGAGTATCTACCGCTGTGCGGACTCCGTTCTCCTCAGTAGTCTTTCTTGCTCCGAAATAAAGACCTCCTGTAAGCTCTCTTACGATGATCATGTCAAAACCATCTCCGATGATCTCATCACGGAGCGGGCATGCATCACGAAGCTCATTGTAAAGATAAGCCGGACGAAGATTTGCAAACAGGTTCAGCGCCTTACGGATTGCAAGAAGACCTGCCTCCGGACGTTTGGACGGCTCCAGCTTATACCACGGGGATGTCTTGGCATCACCGCCAATGGAACCCATCAGTACTGCATCAGAAGCTTTTGCCTGGGCAATGGCTTCCTCTGTAAGAGGTACTCCGTGAGCATCAATGGATGCCCCTCCTAAAAGAACCTCTGTGTATGAAAATTTATGACTGTATTTCTCACATACTCTGTCTAAAACTTTTTTGGCCTCGGCAACAATCTCCGGACCGATTCCGTCTCCCGGAATCAGGGCAATCTTGTACTCCATTTTATTCACTCCTCCGATTTCCCCTGTGCTGTAAAATTTTAACGCACTGGTGTGGATAATTGTTATTATCATAACGCACTTTTCGACGGATTTCAACCTATTAAATAGATAAAGTTATTTCCGGAATGCAAAAAATAAACAGTAATTCCCTGTTTCTGCCGCCACAGAGACATACTTTCGCACACAGAAAAAAGAAAAACTGCCCTACCATTCCGGTACAGCAGTCTTTCTTTTTTTATCATATTCTGTTTTTCCTGATGATCTTCTCAGAATTTCCCGCTGGAACCACCGAAGGTATCACCGGAAGATGAGGTATGGGTGCTGGAACCACCGTTATTATCCTCATTTTTCGGTTTTGCGGATTTTGATACCGTACTGTAGAGGTAAAAATCATTACTTCTGGTCACATTCATACTGCCCTGCCGCACATAAGAAGCCGCCCGATCCTGTTTTCGCACAGTTTTCAGCTTTCTTCTCATATTTCCGGTCACCAGTAATCCTGCCACAAGCCCCACAGCAAGAGCGATCAGCAGGTTTATCCCAACCGCAAAAGGCTCATCCGGAAGGTTTTCCACATCGTATGGCTCTGCCTCATCTGCCTGCGTGATAAAATCATCGCATTCCGTGGCAAACTTATGAAACGCTTCGTTATAATCACCGTCACTTAAATAAGGCTTCACCTGATCCATGATGTAGGACTGTCCGGCATCCGTAAACACTTCTATCGCATATCCGTGTGTTGCAATGGCCCAGTTACGGTCTCCCATATCCAACAGGAATAAAATACCGTCACCATTTTCCCCCTGTCCATATCCATGGTCAATAAAATAATCCTCCGCATACGCCTGGGCTGTTTTTCCCTCAAGACTGTTAACGGTAACGACCACAACATCTACCTGATCCCGCTCACTGATCTCATCCAGAGTACTGCTCAGGCTCTCCTGCTGCTCTGCATCCAGAAGTCCCGCCTGGTCATCCAAACGGCTTACGGTGCCTGCCCATACTGGAAAAGCACATGCCAGACACAAAAGGATCGATATCAAAAATACAGATATTCTTTTTTTCATGGCATCCACCTCCCTACAAAGCCCAGATCAGATACAGGATAATATAAGTGATCACACCCACGACCCCCGTTGTTCCCAGGAACCATCGTGCAAAAGCGTTCTTGTCTGTAGGCAGATTTCCCACAAATTTCCCTGTCTGACCATTCATGGCAAATATGTAATTATCACCCTTCCACTTCGTCTGCAGGATCCATACGGGATATAACGCATATTTCGTTGTCCCGTTATGAAGCCGGATACTGGTATTCTCCGGTACCACACTGGCGTATCCTCTCACCGTATCCCGGAATGCAGCCTCTGTGCTGCGGCGGATACGCTCATTGGCACGTTCCTCACACTCGCTGGCTGTCACATCATATTTATCTGCAAAATATCCAGCCAGATACGCAGTCTGAAAATCCACCGCTTCTTTGAAATCAAAAGGCTCTATAGACTCCATCAGATCATTTTCCATGCTGGCAGAGCCATCCACCGGTACATGATCAAAACCAAGAGAACCACTTCTGTGTACTGCATAATAGCTGGTCTCCGTATAATCATAATCACTATCGCTCCAGAACCGGGTCTTTGTTGCACGGTAACGGATATCTGCGTCTGCGTCTGTGTCATACAGCCAGAACGGAACGTAAATGCCCTTAACCTCGCTGATATGATTCTCTGACTTAAATGCTTTCGGCAAAAGTCTCTTACCGGTAAGATGCTTTTTCAGCCTCTCCTTTGCCGCTTTCTTGTCCAGCTTAAACGGGATCACATAATCCGGCTTCAGTGCACCGGACAGCTGCCCGGTCATTACCACCGGACTTCCGCAAAACGGGCAGGCCGTTGCTGCCGTGTTGGCATCTCCCACGATCTCACCGCCACAGGACTTGCACACATAGGTACGCAGCCCCTCACTCTCCCCGTCCTGCCACTCACTGCCGGCCTCATCCGACCAGCTCATATCCTCAGGCTGCTCTTCCTCCACAGTCTGGGCATATTCCGATAACGTCCCGACATCAAACTCCGTATCACAAAACGGACACTTCATCTTCTGCACAGAACTGTCAAACTCTATGGAGCCACCACAGCACGGACACTTAAACTCCTGCATCTTCGCCATATATTCACCTCACTTCATCATTCTGTATCCAACAACCGGCAGGAGTTACCCTGCATTTTGCTCCTGACCATCTCTCTTTCTGATCTATACTGCATCCTCCGGTCCGAACGGATCACCGCACTCCGGGCAGAATTTCGGTGGATTCTCCGGATCTGCCGGTTCCCATCCGCACCTGCTGCAGCGATACTGCATCTTCTTCTCCGGTTTCTTCGCTCCGCAGTTCATACAAAACTTGCCTTTATTCACCGTACCGCAGGAACAGGTCCAGCTGTCCTCCACCGGACGCGATGCACCACACTCCGGACAGAATTTTCCCGAAGAAACCGCACCACAGCTGCAGGTCCAGGAACCAGCCGCAGCCCCTGCTCCGTTCCCTGCCGGCGAAACCGGCTGCGCTGCCTGCTGCTGTACACTCTGCTGCTGCGCCTGCTGTTTCTGGCCCATCTCAAACAACTGCTGCGCATTCAGACCACCTGCATTAGCAGCCATACCCATGCCCATAAAGCCAGTCATAGCCCCTGCTGAATTAGAAGCCGCAGCCTTCATAGCATCCGCCTGGGCCCCGGTCAGAGTAGCCGCAGCCATAGCAGGATCACGCATCATAGCCGTACGCTGAGCCTGCTTGATCATCTCGGCATCCTCATCCGGCAATGTCACAGAACCAAGTGCCACACTGACCACCTTAAGCCCACGAAGCTCCTCCCACTTGGCAGAAAGCACCTCATTCATGGCATTCTCCAGCTCCGTATTATGAGTCACGATCTGATTCGGACGCATCTCCAGCTCCGAAAGTCTTCCGAAAGCAGGCTGCAGCGCACTGATAAACTCCGCCTTCAGCTGTCCGTCCAGCTCCTCTCTGGTATATTCCCGCTCCACATTTCCACACACATTCGTATAAAAAAGAAGGGGATCCGCGATCCTGTAGGAATAAACACCATGACATCTCACAGCCACATCCACATCCAGCCCGATCCTGGAATCCACAACCCGGAACGGGATCGGATTAGCAGTACCAAACTTATTATCCACAAGCTCCTTGGTATTAAAATAATACACCCTCTGATCCTTACCCGTATCACCGCCAAAAGCAAACCTCTTCCCGATCGTATCAAAGGTCTTCCTGATTCCGTCACCCAGACTACCTGAAAAAATACTCGGCTCCGTAGAAGCATCATACGTATACTCTCCCGGATCCGCACAAACCTCAACAACCTTTCCCTGCTCCACGATCATCATACACTGACCATCCGCCACAGCGATCCCGCTGCCGCTGGAAATAATATTATCACTCCCATGCTTATTGGAAGACCTGGAAGAAGACCTCTTCATCCCCTTCACAACCATCACTTCTTTATCCATAGCCTCACAGTAAAAAAACTCCTTCCACTGATCCGCCAACGTACCACCCGCTGCACCCACAGCCGCTCTGATAAGACCCATAAATCCAACCCCTTTCTGAAAATTCATTCTTATTTACAATTTTACGATATTCCAAAGCCATCGTCACTCTCATTTCTGATAGTAACATCATTATTACACGAATTTTACCAAAAATCCACTTATTTCTATACAATATTACAATTGTCATATTCCCATCACATCCACAATTGTAGGCATATCCACACAGTCCATCCGCGCTGGCATCAAAGGCTATTCTAGGCACATCCACACAGTCCATCTGCGCTGGCATCAAAGGCTATTCTCCCATCACATCCGCAATTCTAGGCACATCCGCAATCCAGGCTGACAGCGCAGCGCCTCAGCCGTCCCCCCAACCAAACACAAACTCAGCCATTGCAGTCGTCCAGCGCAGCGCTGACGACCCACAACCAACCGTCAAACGACACTATTTCTCACCGGAAGCACCAGCCGGGGAAGGGGATGCTGGATGGCTCTGCTTCTGCAGGAGGGGAGCTGATTCTTGGACGGCGGGAATCTGCGTTGTTTTTCAAAAGTCCGCTGTCTGAGCGGCAGCAGGCCGCGAGTTCGGACTTTTGAAAAACGCTTTTAGCAGATTTCCGGCGTCCTAGAAGCCAGCCCCCGACGAAGCCGCAGACCAGCCAGCATCCCCTTCCCCGGCGTCCCTTCATCGTTCGTTCGTCCGTTCATCCACATACAAATACAAAAAAAGACACCACGTCACAAAAAAACGCAGTGCCTCTCTCATATTCAAGTTATTGCGAAAAAAGCATCAAGCAGAAGCCTGATCAGCCTTCTCAACCTCAGCAATCGCCTGCTTCCTCATAGGAATACGGCAATTCTTATTATTACCAAACTCAACAATAACATCTTCCTCAGTCATATCAATAACAACACCATAAAAACCACTGGTAGTAACAACACTGTCACCAACCTCCATGCTGTTCAACATAGTCTGAGTTCTCTTCTGCTCCTTCTTCTGCGGACGGATCATCATAAAATACATAATTCCAAACAGAACTACGATCCAGACAATACCAAGACCCGCGCTAAGTCCGCCAGCTGCCGCTGTAGATGATGCGATCATTTCAAATTCCTCCTGCTAAAAACAAATAATCTGCGGTACCCCCGCCGTTACTGACCTCTAAAAGTGTCACTTCGTACTATCATACACAAAAACCAAAAAACCTTCAAGAGTTTTCTTATAAAATCAAAGTAATTTACACAAATTTTATAAATAAAACTTACCGGTTCCCGTTGATCCTGCCTTCCTCAAAGCCTTCCAGACGCATCTTCTTATAAGCCGCAAAATTCCCTGCATCCAGCGCATCCCGGATCTCTTCCATCATATGATTATAGAAATACAGATTATGCAGAACACAAAGCCTCATGCCAAGCATCTCCTTCGCCTTCAGAAGATGACGGATATACGCTCTGCTGTAATGACGGCAGGCCGGGCACTGGCACTCCTCATCGATCGGTTTGGAATCCAGCTCATACTTTGCATTAAAAAGATTCATCTTGCCATGGTTGGTATACACGTGACCATGACGGCCGTTACGGCTAGGATATACACAGTCAAAAAAGTCAATACCACGCTCAACCCCCTCCAGGATATTGGCCGGGGTACCAACCCCCATAAGATACGTCGGCTTGTTCTGCGGCAAATGCGGAACCACCTCATCCAGGATCCGGTACATCTCCTCATGACTTTCACCAACTGCAAGGCCGCCCACTGCATAGCCGTCCAGATCCATCTCCGCGATAGCCTGGGCATGCTCAATACGGATATCTTCATAAACAGCTCCCTGGTTAATGCCAAAAAGAAGCTGGTTCTTGTTAATGGTATCCGGCAGACTGTTCAGACGAGCCATCTCATCCTTGCATCTTTTAAGCCAGCGTGTTGTACGCGCTACCGATTTCTGTACATAATCCCTGTCTGCCACACTGCTTGGGCACTCATCAAAAGCCATTGCAATGGTAGAAGCCAGATTTGACTGGATCTGCATGCTCTGCTCCGGTCCCATAAAAATCTTATGACCATCGATATGAGAGTTAAAATACACGCCCTCTTCCTTGATCTTACGAAGCTTCGCCAGCGAAAACACCTGGAATCCGCCGGAATCGGTAAGGATCGGTCTGTCCCAGTTCATAAATTCATGAAGACCTCCCAGCTGCTTTACCACCTTGTCGCCAGGGCGCACATGAAGATGATAGGTATTGGACAGCTCTACCTGTGTACCGATCTCATGAAGATCCACAGTGGAAACTGCACCTTTAATTGCTGCAATTGTTCCTACATTCATAAAAACAGGAGTCTGGATCGTTCCGTGGACCGTCTTAAACTCGCCCCTTTTCGCTCTTCCTTCTGTTGTGATCAGTTTATATTCTGCCATTTCATTTCCCTTCTAAAAACATTTTAAAGTTGTCTCTGCCCGGCATCTGCGTTACAGGTACGCCATAACCAGCTGTCGATGCAAATATCTTTCAAAACTTTTAGTCAATATCATAACACATTTTTTTCTTTACGGCTACTGATTGTTAAACTTTTACATTGCCATTTTTTAAACGATATCGTATAATATAGAATATTCGCTTAAAAATCCTTTATAATAAGAAGAAACAACTCCCATCTGACAGAAATGTCAGAGTCGGGCAACCCCTATATAGATACAACGAGGAGGAAATCAATTTTTTATGAAGAAACACACACTTGGAATTGACATTGGTTCCACCACTGTTAAGATTGCGATCTTAGACGAAAACGATACGCTTGTCTTCTCCGACTATGAGAGACATTTTGCAAATATCCAGGAAACCCTTGCAGATCTTCTTCAGAAAGCTGAGGATCAGCTTGGTGAACTGACACTCTGTCCGGTCATTACAGGTTCCGGCGGACTGACACTTGCCAATCATCTGGAAGTACCTTTTGTACAGGAGGTTATCGCCGTATCCACTTCCCTGCAGAAGCTGGCACCAAAGACAGATGTTGCTATCGAGCTTGGAGGCGAGGATGCCAAAATCATCTATTTCGAAAACGGAAATGTAGAGCAGCGTATGAATGGCATCTGTGCCGGCGGTACCGGTTCCTTCATTGACCAGATGGCATCTCTGCTCCAGACCGATGCACCAGGTCTTAATGAATACGCCAAACATTACAAGGCACTTTATCCCATTGCGGCACGCTGCGGTGTTTTCGCAAAAACAGATATCCAGCCACTGATCAACGACGGAGCAACTAAGGAAGACCTTTCTGCCTCCATTTTCCAGGCAGTTGTCAACCAGACCATTTCCGGTCTTGCCTGCGGTAAACCGATCCGCGGACACGTTGCCTTCCTTGGCGGGCCTCTTCACTTCCTTTCTGAGCTGAAGACTGCTTTTATCCGAACCCTGAAGCTGGATGATGAACATATTATCACACCAGACAACTCTCATCTGTTCGCAGCCATCGGCTCCGCCCTGAATGCAAAGCAGGATGTTACCGTTTCCCTGACCGAACTGAAGGAACGCATGCGGACCACCATCAAGCTGGATTTTGAGGTAGAACGTATGGAGCCGCTTTTTGCCACAGAGGACGACTACCAGGCTTTCCATGACCGTCAGAGTGCCTACAGGGTAAAAACCGGAGATCTTTCCACCTATAAGGGAAAATGCTTCCTGGGGATCGACGCCGGCTCTACCACAACAAAAACCGCGCTGGTAAGCGAAGACGGAACTCTTCTTTATTCTTTCTACAGCAGTAACAACGGAAACCCGCTGAAAACCACCATCAACTCCATCAAGGAGATTTACAGCCTTCTTCCGGAAGATGCAGAAATTGCTTTTTCCTGCTCCACCGGTTACGGCGAAGCCCTGATCAAAGCGGCACTTCTTCTTGACGAAGGTGAAGTCGAAACCGTTTCCCATTATTACGCAGCTGCTTTCTTTGATCCTGAAGTAGACTGCATCCTGGATATCGGCGGTCAGGATATGAAATGTATCAAGATCCGTAACCAGACTGTTGACAGTGTACAGCTCAACGAGGCATGTTCCTCAGGCTGCGGTTCCTTTATCGAAACCTTTGCAAAATCTCTGAACTACACAGTACAGGACTTTGCAAAAGCAGCTCTTTTTGCAAAACATCCCATTGATCTTGGAACACGCTGTACTGTATTTATGAATTCCAAAGTTAAGCAGGCCCAGAAGGAAGGCGCTGAGGTTTCCGATATCTCCGCTGGTCTTGCCTACTCCGTTATCAAAAACGCCCTCTACAAGGTTATCAAGGTTTCCGATGCTTCCGAGCTTGGCAAGCATATCGTTGTACAGGGTGGTACCTTCTATAATGACGCAGTTCTCCGCAGCTTTGAGAAGATTGCCAACTGCCAGGCCATCCGCCCGGATATCGCCGGGATCATGGGTGCCTTCGGTGCTGCTCTGATCGCAAGGGAGCGCTATCAGGAGGGTGAAAAAACCTCCATGCTTTCCATCGATCAGATCAACAGCCTCCAGTACACCACCTCCATGGCAAACTGCCGCGGATGTACCAACAACTGTCGTCTGACCATCAACAAATTCTCCGGCGGCCGTAAATACATCAGTGGAAACCGCTGTGAGCGCGGACTTGGAAAGGAAAAGAACAAGGATCATATCCCGAACCTTTTCGATTACAAATATAAAAGGATTTTTTCCTATGAACCTCTTTCCGCAGATAAGGCTACCCGTGGACAGGTTGGTATCCCACGTGTTCTGAACATGTTTGAGAATTACCCGTTCTGGTATACCTTCTTTACAGAGCTGAAATACCAGGTGGTACTTTCTCCTACTTCCACACGTAAGATCTACGAGCTGGGTATCGAATCCATCCCAAGTGAATCCGAATGCTACCCGGCCAAGCTTGCTCACGGACATGTCACATGGCTGATCCGTAACGGTGTGAAATTTATCTTCTACCCATGCATCCCTTACGAACGCAACGAATTCCCGGATGCGGTCAACCATTATAACTGCCCGATCGTTACTTCCTATGCGGAAAATATCAAGAACAATGTGGACGAGCTCAGTGATCCATCCATCACCTTCCGCAACCCGTTCCTGGCATTTACTTCCGAGGATATCCTGACAAACCGCCTTGTGGAAGAATTCCAGGATATTCCTGCTGCCGAGGTCAAAGCTGCTGCCCATAAGGCCTGGGAAGAACTTGCAGCCGTACATATGGATATCCAGAAAAAGGGTGAAGAAACCCTGCAGTACCTGAAAGAAACCGGCCGCCGCGGAATCGTTCTTGCAGGCCGTCCATACCATATTGATCCGGAAATCCACCACGGTATCCCGGATATGATCAACAGCTACGGAATCGCCGTATTTACCGAAGACTCCGTTGCACACCTTGGACATCTGGAGCGTCCCATCCGTGTCAACGACCAGTGGATGTATCACTCCCGTCTCTACTCTGCCGCAAATTTTGTAAAAACAAGAGAAGATCTGGATCTGATCCAGCTGAATTCCTTCGGATGCGGACTTGATGCCGTTACCACCGATGAGGTTTATGAGATCCTGGATGGAAGTGACAAGATCTACACCTGCCTGAAGATCGATGAGGTCAACAACCTGGGTGCGGCAAGGATCCGTATCCGTTCCCTGATCGCTGCTATCCGTGCAAAACAGGCACAGAATAAAAAAAGGAACATCAATCCGGCTTCCATCGAGAAGATATCCTTTACCAAGCAGATGCGTAAGGAGTACACCATTCTCTGCCCGCAGATGTCTCCATTCCACTTCGGAATCTTTGAGGCTGCTTTTAAGGCATCCGGCTATAACCTGGAAGTCCTCCCCAACGACAACAAGCATGCTGTTGATGTGGGCCTTAAATATGTAAACAACGATGCCTGCTATCCGTCCCTGATGGTTGTGGGACAGATCATGGATGCTCTTCTTTCCGGCAAATATGACCTGAACAAAACTGCAGTCATCATGTCTCAGACAGGCGGCGGCTGCCGTGCCTCCAACTATATCGCATTCATCCGCCGTGCTCTGAAAAAAGCCGGCATGGAACAGATTCCGGTTATCTCCCTCAACTTAAGCGGACTGGAGAGCAACCCTGGCTTTAAGCTGACACTGCCGCTGATCAGGCGTATCGTTTACGGTGCCGTATTCGGTGATATCCTGATGAAATGCGTATATCGCATGCGTCCTTACGAGCTGGAAAAGGGTATCGTAAACCGCAAGCACAAGATCTGGGAGCAGCGCGTCATTGCCTTCGTAACAGGCAGCAGCGTCAGCCATGGTACCTTCAAAAAAATGTGCCGTGAGATGGTCCATGATTTTGATACGATCCCGATCTCCGATGAGAAAAAGCCTCGCGTTGGTATCGTAGGTGAGATCCTTGTCAAGTTCCTGCCTGCTGCCAACAACCACCTGGCAGATCTTCTGGAGGCAGAAGGGGCAGAACCGGTTGTTCCGGATCTTATTGACTTTATCTGCTACTGCTTCTACAACCAGAATTTCAAGGTTGAAAAGCTTGGATTCAAGAAATCCAAGGCAACCATCGCAAATCTTGGCCTCAGAGCCATCGACTGGCTGAGAAAAACAGCAAATGAGGCCCTGGAGCAGAGCCGCCACTTTACACCGGCCGCAAATATCCGTGATCTTGCAAAAATGGCTGCGCCCATCGTTTCTGCCGGAAATCAGACCGGTGAAGGATGGTTCCTGACCGGAGAGATGATGGAACTCATCCACGGCGGTATCCCGAACATCGTCTGCATCCAGCCTTTTGGATGCCTGCCGAACCACATCGTAGGAAAAGGTGTCATCAAGGAAGTTCGCCGTGAGCATCCGGAAGCCAACATTGTTGCCATCGACTACGATCCAGGTGCCAGCGAAGTAAATCAGCTGAACAGGATCAAGCTTATGCTTTCCACAGCACAGAAGAATCTGCATAAAGACGATAAAAAAGACGCATAACAATAAATGCAGGTTACAAACATCTTTTTCCAAAAAAACAAATTCAAAGCTGCACAGCCGCAGGATTTCTGCCGGCTGTGCAGCTCTTTTTATTTCAGATATGATTCCTGTCAGACAGATTTTTTCTCTGATCCATCACTCTTCACAGAAGGCTTTGCACGGAGCATCAAAGCTCGGGTTAAAGGCATAGAAATTTTTGGCATCCAGCTGCTCCTGCACGGATCTCAGTGCTTCACCGAAACGCTGGAAATGGACTACCTCTCTTGCCCGAAGGAAACGGATGGGATCTGCAACCTCCGGGATATTTTTCACCACCCGGAGGATATTATCGTAGGTGGAGCGTGCCTTCTGTTCTGCTGCCAGATCTTCAAACAGATCCGTAATCGGATCACCCTTACTCTGGAATTCGCAGGCATTAAACGGCACTCCACCTGCAGCCTGCGGCCAGATTCCCACCGTGTGGTCAATATAATACGGTCCAAGTCCGCTGTTCTCGATTTCTTCCATAGAAAGATCCTTTGTCAGCTGATGGACAATGGTGGATACAATTTCCAAATGTGCCAGTTCTTCTGTTCCCACATCATTGAGCACTGCCGCGACCATCCGGTTCGGTGCGGTAAAACGCTGGGAAAGATACCGCATGGAAGCTCCTATTTCTCCGTCCGGCCCGCCATACTGGCTGGATATAAACTGTGCCAGCTTTGCGTTGGGCGTCTTGATATTTACAGGATACTGAAGTCTTTTTTCATAATTCCACATACCTTATCTGCACCCTCCTTCCTGTTCCCATGGAAACGGCTGTTCCATCCACTGCCATGACTTAAGATCGCTGTCGTTTCCGGTATCAATGGTCAGCGGTCCATAAAATTTTGCATATTTTTCCAGGAGCTCATTTCTTCTGGCTGAAAGCTCACTGTAATATTCAAGAGCTCTTTTTTCTTTTGGATGCGTATCCAGAAAAAGGAGAAGATCGTCAATGGCAAAGCTTACCTGGTCAATAAACTGCAGCAGTTCTTTTTTGGAAGTACAATTTCCGGACATCATCGACTTCCTCCTCTCCTGCCACAGAACGGCTTGCAAAGCTCAGGGAAAATAGTTCCGACCTGAAGAGCTTTTTTCAGCTCAAAGGTAGGCGCAAATTCCTGGTATGGCACATACGCCATTGCAGGAACCTGTTTTGCCATATCAGAAAATGATCGATCCGTCCGGCCTGCCATCCCGCTATTCATCCCACAGGTATACTGATATGGCCGGCAGCCCGAACGATTCATCTGAAATCGGTCCATAATCGAAATCCTTTCATTCATGATCACGCTATATTTTATGACCGTTTTTTAAACTTGTGAAAACAGGAATGTTCACTTTCCTTCATATATATCTATCTTTCTGCCATTTTTTTCTATATATACAGGAAAATATTACTGTTTAAAAATCAGATATACAGTGCTATAATATCCTTGCCTATCTTTACACGGATGGGCGCTTTTACTTATGATTTGTAGCCCTGACCGGCTATTGAAGGAGGAAATTATGCAGGTAATTATTGTAGGCTGCGGAAAAGTCGGTAGAAATCTTGCAGAGCAGCTTCAGGCAGAGGATATTGATATCACTCTTGTCGACGTTATTGCCGACAAGATCAATGATCTCTGCGAAAATATCGACGCTATGGGAATCGTCGGTAATGGTGCCAGCATCAATACTTTAATGGAGGCAGGTGTTGATACTGCAGATATTCTGATCGCAGTTACCGCTTCTGACGAGTTGAACCTTCTCTGCTGTCTGATCGCGCAGAAGGCCAACCACTGTCAGACCATCGCCCGCGTCCGTAACCCCATTTATGAAAAAGAAATCGGATTCATCAAAGAACGTCTTGGTGTTACCATGATCATTAACCCGGAGTTTGCCGCTGCCCAGGAAATTTCACGGCTTCTCCGTTTTCCATCTGCGATCAAGATTGACACCTTTGCACGTGGTCGTGTAGAACTTCTCAAGTTTAAAGTTCTCCCGGAATTCAAGCTGGACGGAATGAGCGTTTCCCAGATCTCAGATGCTTTCCGAAGTGATATTCTGGTCTGCGCGATCGAGAGCCGTGACAATGTATCCATTCCTGGTGGTGATCACATTATACACGACGGAGATATGGTTTCCATTCTGGCCTCTCCGCTTAATGCAGCGGCATTTTTCCGTAAGATCGGTCTCAAGACCAATCAGGTCAAAAACTGTATCATCGTAGGTGGCGGAACCATTTCCTATTATCTTGCCCATGCACTTCTGGGTATGAAGATCAGTGTCAAGATCATCGAGCAGAACAAAAACCGCTGTGAGCACTTAAGCGAACTGCTTCCAGATGCGACTATCATCAATGGTGACGGAACGAACCGTTCTCTTCTGCTAGAAGAAGGACTTTCCGAGTCCGAATCCTTTGTCACTCTGACAAATCTGGATGAGGAGAATGTATTTCTTGCTCTCTTTGCCAAAAGCATCTCCGATGCCAAGCTGGTTGCCAAGGTCAACCGTCTGGAATTTGATGATGTCATCGACTCCCTGGATATCGGAAGTGTCATCTACCCGAAAAATATCACTGCTGATTATATCCTGCAGTATGTCCGTGCCACTCAGAACAGCATCGGCAGCAATGTAGAAACCCTTTATCATATTCTGGATGGCAATGCAGAAGCACTGGAATTTGCGATCCGTGAGGAATCTGCCGTAACTTATATCCCTCTTGCAGAGCTGAATCTCCGCAAGAATCTTCTGGTGGGATGCCTGAACCGCAACGGCCGCATCCGCATTCCCCGTGGTCAGGATATGATCCAGGTGGGAGATACCGTGATCATCGTAACCACTCACAAGGGGCTTCGCGACATCACAGATATACTTGAAAAATAGAGGTACTGCCAAATGAATTATTCGATTATTATTTATATCCTGGGATGGATCATGAATGTGGAGGCTGTCTGTATGCTGGTTCCCGGCATCACTGCCCTTATCTACCGCGAAAAATCCGGTATTGCCTTCCTGATCACGATTCTGGCATGTCTGGCCATCGGTGTTCCACTGGTCAGCCGCAAACCGTCCAAGAAAGCGTTTTACGCCCGTGAAGGCCTTGTGACTACTGCTTTAAGCTGGATCGTCCTCAGTATTGTCGGTGCTGTGCCGTTTGTGCTCAGCGGGGCTATCCCGAATCCCATTGATGCTTTTTTTGAGATTGTTTCCGGTTTCACTACAACCGGTTCCAGTATTCTCTCCGATCCATCACAGATGCCTTACAGCATCAATATCTGGAGATGCTTTTCCCACTGGATCGGTGGTATGGGTGTTCTGGTATTTATCCTGACACTGCTTCCGCTTGCAGGTGGCTATCATATGAACCTTATGAAGGCAGAAAGCCCCGGTCCTTCCGTAGGAAAGCTTCTTCCAAAAGTCCAGTCAACTGCCAAGATCCTGTACAAGATCTACATTGCACTCACTGTTGCACTGATCATCCTCCTGCTTCTTGGGGGGATGCCTCTTTACGACAGTCTCTGTGCAGCATTTGGAACTGCCGGAACCGGTGGGTTCGGAATCAAATCCGACAGTATGGGAAGCTACAGCTTATATATTCAGATCGTCATCACCATCTTTATGATCCTGTTTGGCGTAAACTTCAATGTCTATTTTCTTCTTCTCACCAGGAAGTTTTCTCAAGCATTGAAATCTGAAGAGGTCCGCTGCTACTTCTTTGTGATCATCGCTTCTGCCCTGATGATCACATTCAATGTCCGACATCTGTTTGACAATGTGTGGGAAGCACTTCAACAGGCATTTTTCCAGGTTGGTTCTATTATCACCACCACCGGTTATGCCACTACGGATTTTAACCAGTGGCCTGCGGTATCCAGAACGATCCTGGTACTGCTTACCTTCTGTGGTGCCTGTGCCGGCAGTACAGGCGGCGGAATCAAGATTTCCCGTCTTCTGCTTCTTGCAAAATCCGTCCGCAAGGAACTGCATCTTTATCTGCATCCCAATGCAGTAAAAAAGATCAAAATGGACGGAAAAGCGGTGTCTCACGAAGTTATGCGTGCCACCAATATTTATATGATCGTTTATCTGATGATCGTGGCTACATCTATCTTTATCATCAGTTTTGATGAATTTGATCTTGTAACAAATTTCACAGCCGTAGTCACCACTTTAAACAATGTGGGTCCCGGTCTTTCCCTGATCGGTCCTACCGGAAACTTCGGGATCTTTTCTCCGCTGTCCAAGCTGGTCCTTTCTTTCGATATGCTGGCCGGCCGACTGGAGCTATTTCCGATCCTGATCCTTTTCCTTCGTGAAACCTGGAAGAAATTCTGATAAATATTCGTCATATTTTGCTATGTTTGTGGCATAAATTGTTCTTTTCACATTTATTTCAAATGTTAGACACACTTTCTTCACATTTTTACTGTATATTATAAACCATAGAAGGTGATGAACTTTCTATAATATTTTTCTTTTTCATACGCGCCGGTACGAAAGTACCGGCCTCCTTCCATTTATGGAGTATTTTTTTCCACTCCCTCATAATCGAAATCCGGAATAAAGCTTTCTGAAGCAGTTTCTCCTTCCTGTATAAATCCATTCTGAATCCCCATATCCACAGCAGCATCCAGAACTTTTTCATACTCTCTTTTTGTAACTTTCCGGTTTAATTCCTTAAATTCCACAAATTTTCTCACCGGCGTATACTGATTCATAATACTGATATAAATATCTTCCCCATAGGTTTCATGAAGATACCTCAGAGCCTTTATGGAATTTCCTGTATGTCCCGGCAGGATCAGATGACGGACAATAGTTCCTTTCCGGATGTATCCATCCTCTCCAAACTCACATTTCCCGGTCTGACGCACCATCTCTCCAATTGCAGCCTTTGCAGCCTGCACATAATCCGGCGCATAAGAAAATTTCTGTGCAAGCTCCGGATCCAGATATTTCAGATCCGGAAGATAAATGTCCACATATCCTTCCAGAAGCTTCAGGGTTTCTGTTTTTTCATACCCGCTGGAATTATACACCACCGGAATATCCAGACCATTCCTTCGGGCCATATCCAGTGCCTCTATGATCTGTGGTACATAGTGTGCACCTGTTACCAGATTGATGTTTGCAGCTCCTTTTTCCTTCAGTTCCAGAAAAATCTCTCCAAGCCGTTCCACACTTACAGCCCGTCCCCTGCTCCCGATGGCAATATCATGATTCTGGCAGAAACAGCAGCGCAGCCCGCACCCGGAAAAGAACACTGCCCCGGAGCCTTTTGTTCCGGAGATACAGGGTTCCTCCCACATATGAAGTGCAGCCCTTGCCAGATAAATTCTCTCATCCATGCCACAGAAGCCTTTTTTCCCTGCACTCCGGTCTGCCAGGCATTCTCTTGGACAAAGAGCACAAGCTGACATAATTTCTTCCGTACAGTGCGCGCTCCCTGCCATACTGCTGATTTTATTTTCATTCTCCACTTTCACTTTTCTCCTGATCTTTCTTCCAATATCGTTATTTTCTGTTATCTAGTACTAGTTTAGCACATCACGTCTGCTGCCAACAAGGCTTTCTCTGTTTACACTATATACTTAATATAGTACAATGGATTTCATGGAATCTTAAGAATTTACCCCTTTCGTCTTAATTTCCGGCTGCTATTCTAATAACATCAGGGAGGTACAAAAAAGTGGCTAACATACTTGTTTGCGATGACGACAAAGACATCGTGGAAGCTATCGAAATCTATCTTACGCAGGAAGGCTATCACATTCTGAAAGCCTATGACGGACAGGAAGCACTGGATATCCTGAACAGCGAAACTGTAGATCTGCTGATCATCGATGTGATGATGCCCCGTCTCGACGGGATCCGGGCAACAGTCAAGATCCGGGAAAGCAATCCTCTGCCCATCATCATCCTGTCCGCAAAATCTGAAGACACGGACAAAATCCTGGGCCTTAACATCGGTGCAGATGACTATATCACCAAACCTTTCAATCCTCTGGAGCTGATCGCCAGGGTAAAATCCCAGCTGCGCCGGTACACACAGCTTGGCTCCGCTGCACCGGCAGCATCGGAACACATCTACACAACCGGAGGTCTTACGGTAAACGATGACAAAAAAGAGGTGCTGGTAGATGGAGAAGCGGTACGGATGACGCCCATCGAATATAATATCCTGCTTCTTCTCATGAAAAATCCCGGACGTGTTTTTTCCACCACACAGATCTACGAGAGCATCTGGAATGAAGATGCTCTGGCCGCGGATAACACGGTAGCCGTCCACGTCCGTCACATTCGCGAAAAGATTGAGATCAACCCCAGGGATCCCCGCTATCTGAAAGTTGTCTGGGGCCTGGGTTATAAAATCGAAAAACTGAGCCGGTGAGCCAGCCGGCCATGAAGTATCTGTACTTCAGAAAGGGGTATTATGAATAAAAATAAACATACGGAAAAAAACCGTTCATTTATGCGCATTCCTGCTCTTGTCCTTGCCCTTATCCTGCCTCTGATCATGGTCTTTTCAGCGGCACTGGTGATCCAGGCAGGTATCCGGATGGACTCTGCAGAAGATCTTAAAACAAAGGATTATTTCCAGACCTCTGCTTTTGCTGACAGCTTTTACTCAAAAGCTTCCACAATCCTGTCCGGAATCTCAGCCAGAGAAATCCTGGATAAAACAAACGAAGCTGCATACATTGATCTCGGAGAGCTTTATAACGGAGATTCTCTCTCCTTCAAAAACACCTCCGGACTAGCCTATTCCTTCAATGATCTTAAGGAATGGAGCTCACAGACGATCCATTCCAATGATAGCTGGATCGTCCTGGGCCTTACCACCCCGGAGGGTGAAACAAAATATATGTACTATTCCGATTTCAAAAAATCTCTGGAAGACGGAACCCTGCAACTAAATGCCAACTCCGGTGCCCTGAAATACGAGGGAATTTCCCAAAACGACTGGACTGAGCGTATTCTTTCCTCTCTGAGCGCCGAATATGCAGACGGCGGCATCCAGTCACAGGAACCTTTGAAAAACATCACAGACAAAAACGGAAATGTGGTTTACACAGATGTGGCAAATATGCTCACTCCAATTCTTGAAATCCCCTGTGCACCGGAAGGTTACGACAGCCTCCTGGATTACATGAATTCCACCTCATCCAAAACCAGGAATTTCAAAGGGAACCTGAACGATGCCTTTGAGCAGCTGGATAATGCCCGGGATCTTTTTTCCAGCTGGACAGAAGCTGCTCAGACACTGGATGAGTACAGCAGTGATAATTCCAATATCCATTATGTCTATACGGATAACACCTCACAGAAAATCTTCACAAATACAGATGCAGCCTATACTTCCGACCTGACTGATATTTCCGGTTTTTCAGACAAAAATCCTTACGTGTTCCTAAGTGTCAACGAAGCTTCCACAGATGAGAAAAATGCCCGGAATGGTCTTATGAATCTGAACCTTTCCGCTGCTGCAAACTCTTCTGTAGGAAGCTGGATCGATCTCCTTCGAAACTCCACATACGATGAAAACTGCAGTTTTCTTGCCTGGATCGATGATACCAGCCTTCCTGTACAGGATTCCATTAAAACTGACAGACAGCATTTCCTGACTTATCGTACTTTATTTATCCCGGCTGCTGTGATCACCATGATCAGTTTTCTGCTCTTTATCATAGATTTTATCTGGCTTACTGTCCACACCGGAAGAAGAAATTCCGATAGCGGTAATGCAGACACGGCTCAGCCAGAACTGAACTTTTTTGACAGGATCTATACGGAAGTAGCAGCTGGACTCGTATGTATCCCGGCACTTGGTGTATTGACCGCAGGACTGAGCATGCAAGCTTGCACCTATAACCTTGTCTCCTCCCTGATCATCCTGGGTATCACGATTTTCCTGATCACGTGCCTGTTCTGGATCGGCTATTTAAGCCTGATCCGCAGGATCAAAGCTCGCACCCTGTGGAAAAACAGCCTGCTTCGCAAATGCCTGAAGCTTCCCCGTCTGTGTCTTTGTAAAGCCGGTAAGCTGATCGATTTTTTCTCCAGGAATACCATCAGCAGAATACGTATGGTAGTGGGACTTGGCGTATTTCTATTCCTTGAATTTTTCTTCAGTGCCCTGCTCGCGGCATCTGATGGATGGTTCCTGATGTTTTTGCTTCTATTCCTTCTGGATCTGGGTGCGCTTTTCTGCGTCTACAAAATTGCTCTTGGACGGGAACTCCTCCTTAATGGCCTGAAACGGATCACCGATGGAGAGCTCACTTACAAGATCCCGGAAAAGGAACTCCGTGGTGATCAGAAAGCAATGGCACAGTATATCAACCGCATTGGTGACGGGCTGGACGCTGCCGTGGAAAAAAGCCTCAAAGATGAGCGTATGAAAACCGAATTGATCACCAATGTCTCCCATGATCTGAAAACGCCGCTGACTTCCATCATCAATTACATTGATCTGCTGAAAAGGCTGAACCTCAAAGATCCGGAAGCACTGAAATATCTTGAGATCCTGGACTCAAAGGCACATCGTCTGAAAAGTCTGACCGAAGATGTAGTGGAAGCTTCCAAAGCCAGTACCGGAAATCTTTCTCTGGAAATGACGGAACTGAACTTTGTGGAAATGCTTTACCAGGTGATGGGTGAATTCGAAGAACGGATGGAAAACAGACATCTGACCCTGATGACACATCTGCCTGATTCTCCTGCCATAATCTATGCCGATGGCAGGCGGATGTGGCGTATCCTTGAAAATCTTTTCGGCAATATCCTGAAATATGCCATGGAGAACACAAGGGTCTATGCAGAAGTTCTTCTGGAAAAAGATCAAGTCATCTTTACCCTGAAAAATATTTCCGCACAGCCTCTGAACATTCCGGCTGAAGAACTGACCGAACGTTTCATCCGCGGCGATGTTGCCAGAAATACAGAAGGCAGCGGACTTGGATTATCCATCGCACAGAGCCTTACCCAGCTTCAAGGTGGCACCTTTAAACTTTATCTGGACGGTGACCTTTTCAAAGTCTGCTTAAGTTTTCCACAAAAGATCTCTCCCACAGCCTTATCCGCACCGGAAGATTCTCATTCCGAAGCACATTCTTAACCATTCATAAAAAACAGCAGCGGAAGCCCTGATGATATGATGGATCAGGAGCCAGGCTGCTGTTTTTCTCTTATTTTTGTTCTCTTTTACACTTTAATGGTGATCTCACGGTCTGTCCGGTTATATTTATAATACCGGACTCCGGCTGCATCCAGCATTTTTTTGGATGCGATCACCGACGGAGTATCTGCATATTTATCACAGTCGTATACGATAGTCCTGATCCCTGCCTGGATAATAGCCTTGGCACATTCGTTGCAGGGAAACAGGGACACATAAAGCTTGGCACCTTCCAGACTTCCTCCCCGGTAGTTCAGGATGGCATTGAGCTCACTGTGTGTCACATAAAGATATTTGGTATCCAGCGGATCTCCTTCTCTTCCCCAGGGAAACTCATCATCGGAGCATCCCTTTGGAAATCCATTGTACCCCATTGACAGGATCTTGTTATCTTCACTTACGATACAGGCACCAACCTGTGAATGCGGATCCTTGGAACGCATGCCGGAAAGCATGGCAACACCCATAAAATACTCATCCCAGGAAAGATATCCCTGTCGTTTCTGTCCTTTTTTATCCATACAGAATCCTCTTTTTCTATTAGTTTCTTACTGATCGATCAATCCTCGATCATGTTGATTCTTCTGATATGACGCTCATCCCCGGAAAATGGTGTATCCAGGAATGTATCCACGATCTTCAGAGCAAGTCCCGGTCCTACTACACGACCGCCCATGGCCAGAATGTTGGCATCGTTATGAAGTCTTGTTGCCTCTGCAGTAAAGCAATCTGTACAAAGTGCAGCACGGATTCCCTTGAATTTATTAGCAGTGATAGAAATTCCGATACCTGTTCCGCAGATCAGGATTCCTTTCTCACACTCACCGTCCACGATCGCCTGTGCTACTTTCTTTCCATAAACAGGATAGTCTACAGATTCCGGACCATTGCATCCAAAATCTTTGTACTCCAGCCCTCTCTCTTCCAGATGCTTCTTTACCTCCTGCATCAGCTCATAGCCGCCATGATCACATCCCAGTGCTATCATTTTCTTTCTCCTCCTCAACGTTGATAATTTTATGACCAGCCGCTTTCAGTAAGCGGTTCATGATCGCCTGTCCCATTCTTGGTGTAAAAAATGCCTCTGAATAAATGGCACTTACATTACAGCTGTCAAAATCACGCAGGACCTCGTACAGATGATGCGCGATGGTTTCTTCCTGCTCCCGGCTTCCGATACTCTTTACGATTCCATGTGAATATCGGCCTTTTGTTTCATCTGTTGCGATGATCCCCACAGTCAGTCCCTTCTCCTCAGCCTCTCCGGCTCTTTTTTCGATCTCCGCGATCACACCCTCTGTGGCCCCCTCCACAATGGCAAGATCTGCCTTTGGTGCATAATGACGGTATTTCATTCCCGGTGCTTTTGGATGGACCTTGCTGTCCGGTTTGATCAGCCCCTTATCCATCCTTACATCTCCAAGTGTTTCCCGGAGCATTTCCAGGGAAATATATCCCGGCCGCAGGACTACCGGTATGTCTTCTGTAAAATCTACGATCGTAGATTCCAGACCGATATTTACCTGTCCTCCATCAATGATCATATCAATGGCTTCTCCCAGATCCTCTGCCACATGTCCCGCTGTCGTAGGACTTGGTCTTCCGGAAGTATTGGCACTTGGCGCTGCCACATATCCGCCAGCCGCAAGGATCAGCTCCTGTGCGATACGATCACTTGGAAAACGTACTGCCACACTGTCCAGTCCTCCGGTTGTTTCCTTTGGCACGATATCTGCCTTGGGAAGGATCATTGTCAGCGGACCCGGCCAGTATTTCTCAGCCAGTACTCTGGCTTTTTCAGGAACCTCCGTAACGATCTTATCCAGGTCACGGATATCTGCGATATGTACGATCAGCGGATTGTCCGAAGGTCTTCCCTTGGCTGCATAGATCTTCATCGATGCTTTCGGATCCAGGGCATTTCCTCCAAGGCCGTATACAGTCTCTGTGGGAAATGCCACAAGCCCGCCGTTTTTCAGAATCTCGCCACCTTTGGCAATTGCCTTTCTGTCTATATTCTCCGCTGTCATAACTGCTATTTCTGCTTTCATTTTACGCTCCATTTACTGTCTGATATAAATCCCCTGCTCTTCAATAAAATCTTCCAGATCCTGAAGGGCATCCTGTGCCCAGGTTTCGGATTTCTGAAAAGTCTCCGGGAAAAACATGTCTTTTACTATTTTTTTACCTGTTTCTGTTTTAAAGATCTTCTCTGCACTTTTCTTTATATGTTCTTTATCCAGTCCATCTTCAAAATAATTAACCAGAAAATCAGCTTCCACAAGGATCTGATAATCCAGCCCGTCAATATCCTTATAGGTATGATGATGTCCTACCAGATATTCCACTCTGCGGATCACCCTCTCCTGAAAGCCCAGTGCGGTAAGCATCTCTCTGGCAGCTGCCGGACCTTCTGCTTCCTGCGTCTTTCCATCAGAGCGTCCGTATTTTTCCATACCGACTTTGATCCCGATATCATGAACGAGAGCCGCAGCTTCCAGAACATACATCGTATCTTCATCCAGACCCTCACTCTGGCCGATCAGCCTTGAAAGATCATGCACCTTCACAAAATGCTGGATATGCTTCGGATCCCCCTGATAATAATGGATCATTTCCATATAAAGTCTGTCGATTCTGTTCATAATATCCTCCTCTCTGCTGCCATCCTGCAACTGTCACTTTTTTCTGTATACTGCTCAGCAGAAATCTCCTGCTGAGCATATCCGTTAACAGATAGCTACATAATAGTTACATTATAGCGTTATTATGGAAAAAATGTCAATCCTGCTCCACTTTCACAATGTAGGTTCCTGACATATCATCTTCAAAGACAATGCTTCCCAGACTCTGAAGAACACGGTCATTAAGCTCTGTTCCGTATTTTTCTTTTTCCTGTCCTCCTACAAAGATATAGGAAATATCATAACGGCTGATCAGTTTTTTTACCGTCTCTGCATCTGTAGATGTATAAATAGTCTGGATGTCCGCACTTTTTTCATTGAGGTCAGGTACATTATTTCTCCAGAGCCATTCATGCACATACCATCCCAGTACGGTCGGAAGCCCCGTAGATGCAGAAACTCTCTCATATCCGGTATAGCTGTCCCCGTTAGCCTCGAGCACCACAGGAGAGCCCTTGATATTCTGCTTCAGCCAGCGGATCGCCGACGCATCCTGAGGAAAATCCTGCTCAAGAAATGTAGTTGCATCCAGTCCCTGATACTCCGAAACCTTCCAGACATCCCCAAACCAGGAATGCACGGCATTTCCGAAATAGCCCACGGTCCAGAGCAGTACAAAAAGCCCCACACCTGAAAGGATCCGGATAATCTTCTGTCTGGATATCACCAGCATACGATAAATCCCATATCCCATTGTCATTCCGAAAAGGATATATGCCTGATACGTCAGCTTGAACATAGTATTGGCTCTGGCATTTCCATTTTCATAAATATCCCGCACATATACAAGCTCCGGGATCAAAACCAGTCCGATAGCACATAAGCCCATGATCACTGCAAAAAGATCCGGAACTGTAATCGCCTCCAGCAGCCTGTAAAGACTTTTATGCTTCAGTCCCTTCATTTTTTCTGTGATGACAGACAGGATCAGCAAAACAGTAAGGAGCACCGGAAGTCCCCAGAGGATCAGAAGCTGATACCACAGTGAATGATGCTGTGCCAGTGCCACCCCCTGTACCATCGTATCAAATTTCAATGTAAAGGGCAGGATCACCAGATAAGAGAGACCTATGATCTCCACTGCCTGTACGATCGTCACTGCAAGGATCCTGATTATCTTTCCCTCAAATCGTATGATATTTGCGATCAGGACAACTCCACCGGTCACTACAAAATAGATCACAAAATCCCAGTAATTGGTCCACTGGAACATGCCAAGAAAAACGGACGCCAGAAGGATATGCGGCATCAGAAGCTGTCTCAGCCAGAAAACACTGCGTTCCTGTTTTTCAGGCTCAGGCCCTCTTTTTCGGATCATTTTCAGCCATGCATAGAGCATTCCCACCAGAAATGTCACAAACATCACATTTACCACATGGGCATGAAGATCTCCCAGAACAAAGGAATAGCATGGGAATTCATGTATGGTCTTATCACTGTCATTCACCGGATTATACCCTATGTAACGAGTTGCATCCGGGAACCAGTAGCTGGCTGTTTCTGCCACTCCCTGTATCTTCCGGATCAGCGGCAGTACACAACGGTAGACGATATAATGTACATTTCCCGCGATAGATACTGCAATGCCTGCAGTAACTCCTGCCAGTGAAGGAAGATATTTCTTCTTTCCATCCAGCCGTCCATACAGCCTGTCCTTCGTCATCTGACGGACCAGGGAAAACGGATACACAAAGGCAAACGCTGCCACAAAGGTACGCATCAGATTATAAGTCACTTCCACTCTGCTTCCTGTAAGCTTCGTAAGAAACACTGCAAAATACTGCCCGCCATAGTAATAATTGATGGTTCCCTGTGAATACCAGAGATCACGTGCAGGAAGAGTTTTGCTCCGCATCATGGCCTCCATGAAGCCATAATCCATAAATTTCTCTGTTCCGTATGCCTGCGGCCGGAATCCTGCCAGATAAGTCCACAGCAGAAAGATTCCAAAAAACAGAAGCTCCTCCCGAAAGATCAGCTGCATCTTTCCTGACGGATAACATTCAATGCCATGCTTCAGCTGAACATGAAAAAGTACAGCACATAAAATGCCAACAGCCACAGATACTCCTACACACACTGCTGCTGTAAAAGGAAGGATTTCCACCGCTACCAGAAGCCAGGTGAGAAATCCGGTAACCGCAATGGCAAGTACCTTTGAAAAAAGCCAGCCCCGGTCTTCAAAACCACCAAAAAGCCTTCCTGTGACCGGCATTGCCACCATTCCCATAAACAGCGCAAGCAGCCACCAGGTCCAGAATGTCCATACATCTCCTCCCAGGAGATACGCAGAAAGTACTGTCAGGAGCACTGCTGCAGTCAGCTCCGGAAATAATTCTCTGATCTTTTTTTTCATCCTTCTGTCCCTCCTGTATCAGATTCTGCCCCGCAGACGGATAAAGTCCGCAAATGCCTGTCTTCCGATCTTTATGATCCGTTTCATGTTGATAGAATTTTTTCCGGCCTGTCTCGGTCGGAATGTGATGGGGATATATTCCACATAAAGATGATGTTTTTCATAGATCACGGTCATCAGCACATTGGAAAGGAAAAATCCGCCTGGGATACGCTTCAGTACTTTGGCGAGCTGTTTTCCCTCCATCAGCCGATATGGCGTATTTGCATCTTTTACCCAGGTTCCAAAAATAAGGAAAAGCACAAGCCGCAGTATTCTTGTCACAAAAATCCTGGAAAGCCCATCCTCTCTCTTCTGACGGTAACCGATAAGAAGCCCGCACTTTTGACGTTTTTCCCAGAACTGCCAGAATTCCTCCGGAAGTGTCTGGCCGTCTGAATCCGTCTGAAAAATATAATCGGCACCTTTTTCTACTGCGTAACGATATCCCCTGAGTATTGTTCCTCCATGTCCTTCATTCGGTTTATCGATTCCTATAAGACGGTCATAATTTTTCTGATAGTTCTGTATTTTTTTGTAGGTAGCATCTTTGCTGCCATCATTCAGGATCACCAGGCGGCTGTCCCCGCCGATCCTCTCCACTACCGGATACCATTGCTCGATCACGGTCCCGATATTTTTTTCTTCATTATATGCCGGCATAATGATATATAAGCTGTCATGTTTCATAGATTCTTATTCTCCCATCCTCTGAGGTATACACCAGTGGATATGTCTCCCTGATGATATCCTCACGACATTCCTGCTGTTCAAATTCCATATCCTCCTCAAACAGGATATATGTGATCTTTTCCTGTTTTACGGTAGCTTTCAGTAGCTCCGGATCATCCGTGGTATACATGAGCACTGCCTGGCCGGCACGATAGCCCGTATCGTACCCTGCAGACCATGCATAATAAGGCCATCCGCAATACAGCATGGCACCGGACATGGTGACCTCGTTCATGGTATATTCCGGTGTCAGCAGAAGATCATTTTTCTTAAGATTTGTACTGAGCCAGTCCGTCAGGCTGCTTTCCATATTTACAGTCATCCTGTGTGCGGAATCGTTGTCTCTTAAGATGATCACGTAATCATAGATCCCCGTTGCACTAAGGCAGATACAAAGGAATGCTGCCGCTGCGCGACCGGCCCATTTCTTCCAGCTGTTTTTCCCTGCAAGGAAAACACATCTTACGATCCATCCCCAAAAAACTGTCACAAAGGCATAGGAAATCATCACATATTTATGATTGACATTGATGTCCGGAGTCAGAGATACCAGAAATGCAAATGCCATTGGAAGCAAACAGCCCATCAGCACCGCCCGCTGACCTCTCTTCAGAAATACTGCTGCCACGATCATTCCCACAAAGAAAAATCCACTGATCTCCACCAGATACCAGAGTACACCGGAAATGCTTTTATTGTCTGCCAGAAAGCCCCAGTAAAAGGATGGACTCATAACACTTCCCGACACAAAGATCTTCGACTGCAGTTCCGAAAAAAGCACCGCCAGTCCGGCACAGATCACATAATCCAGCTTACCGTCAGAAAACACTGCCAGTCCGGCAAGGATCAGAAGTCCGCCGATCAGCGCAGCTCCGTTCCAGAAGGCAGTTAATCCCAGAAACAGTCCCAGAAGTATCGCCGTATCCACATTTCTGCAGATCCAGGCTTTTTTTGTAAAAAAACGGTTACGGACCCACAAAAATCCCTGCTCCTTGTGACTGCATCCGGCTTCCACCCAATCCATAAAGGTCCATACCGCTACAGCTGCCATCAGAAGGCCGAAAGCCAGATGACGCTGGTTCAGATATACATTGAAATTCCATAATCCCCAGTTTTCATTGGTAGTATAACCGATAAACGCCGTATTTTCTTCCAGAGTCCGTACAAGGTCCCCCGCCTGAAGATGTTCCCACAGATAACGCCAGAACGCTGTTCCGCTGCGGAAAAAAAAGAAAACAATGGCAGCTGCCCCGGCCCAGAAGCTTTTGAACATCCGGTAGCTGATCCCGTAAAGCACCATAAGAAATCCCGCCAGAGACAGGATGCTTACCAGATTATATCCCAGATCAAGACGAAGGCCCAGATACTCCAGATTTCCCACAAGGAACTGGAACATAAAATGATATTTCACATCCTGCCCGCCATAATGCGGATACTGGGTAGGAAAATTATTTCCCCGTGAAAAAGATCGCATCATTGCCGTGTGGGGTGCATAATCTCCGTATACCGAAAAGCCGGAGTACAGAATGCCGTCTTTCATATGAAAAACGTAAAACATCATCCAAGTCACAAAAACCGTCAAAATGCCAAAAAGCAGAAGCTCTTTTTTCAGGATCCATTTTCTGCTGATCATCCGTTCGGATATCACAAACATTTTTTGCTGTTTTTTCTTTTTCCACCGGAAGATTCCCGAAAGCAGCAGGATATCTACCAGAAATACGATCAGATTTCCATAAAAAAGAGGATGCTCTGCCCCCGCGCATATGCTGAACATCCAGGAAAGAATATAGACTGCCCAGGTCAGCATCAGGATTCCCATCCCAAACGCTGCCGGCAGGACCACCCATATCCTGTTTCCTCTTTCAGTTGTTTGACGCGGAAACAGACATCCTGCCATTTCCATTCCTGTTAACATACATAATATAAGATAAATGATTCCAAGCATAGGATTCTCCTTAATTCACGTAAAGTATAGCAGAATCACCTTCCTATGAAAAGGCTATTCACATTTTTTTCAATTATTTTCGTTTTCCTTCTGTTTTTTCAGATATGTAACGATTCCATCAGCCACAGCCTCTGCTACCTTTCTCTGATACTTCTCTGTCTGCAGCAGGGCGGCTTCCTCCGGATTTGTAAGAAATCCACATTCTACGATATTGATCACACCCGGACTTCTCTTCAGAAGATAATAGGTTCTGTTTTCTTTTGCCACCCGCGGCCGTGCAATGGAAAGCTTCCGGTTCATGTTTTCCTGGATCGCAAGTGCCAGTTCTTTTCCGCCTTCCGAATCCTCATAATAAAATACCTGCGGACCTTTTACTCCGGGATCACTGTAGCTGTTCTGGTGGATACTCACAGAAAGCACCGGTTCATATTTCCGGATCTGTTCAATACGATTCTGCAGATCCTGTGCTTTCATATTTTTTGTACCATTTTCATAAAGACCTTTATCTTCTTCCCGGGTCATTACTACGGCAAGGCCTTTTTTTTCCAGGATCGTTTTTAGCTTCATGGCAATATCCAGATTGATTCCTTTTTCCTTCAGTCCACCGATTCCCACCATTCCGGAATCCACACCGCCATGACCGGCATCCACCAGGATCACCTGATCTGCTTTTATATTTCCGGATACATCTATAAGTCTGCCTGCAGTTTCTGCCGCTTCCCATGACAGAATATAAAAACAGACCAGCATAAGAACTGCCATTGCCAATTCTATGAAATGTTTTTTCAACACAAAACACCCCCGGCATATTTATTTTAATATATGTTGCCGGGAGTGTTTTTAGCATTGTGAAGATCACAATGTTTTCTTCTGTTTATGACAGGTTTTCTGTGATTACGCTCCAGATCCCGCTGTTCTCGAATCCAAGCTTCCACTCTGCCACACCTGCCAGTTTGTATTTTTTGATCAGTTTAACCTTTTCCGCAATAGACTTAGAGTCCTCCAACCAGATCTGGTATGTGGCACCGTCCCCTTCATAGGTTCCGTAATTCTGACTTGTCTTCTTGTCCCAGTATGTTTCTGCTCCGTTATCACTGATCGTCTGCTGTGCCTGATCCATACCGATGGCCTCACTTGTCAGTGCACCGCCATCTGTAGTCTTCCAGAGCCTTGTGTAGAACGGAATCGCAAGAATCGTCCGTTGAGCCGCTACTTCTGAAAGCGTATCCTTAACCCCCTGTTCTACCCATGGCAGAGATGCCACAGAACCGGCATCGGAGCCTACGTAATGCTCATCATAGCCCATAATGATCACATAATCCACAACCTTGCCCTGCTCCGCACGGTCATAATGACTGGTAAAATCTTCCGGAACCGGATTATCTACAGACAGTACCAAATTATTGGCGTGACACTGGATAGAAAGCTCTCTTAAAAACTGAAGGAAATGGATTCCTACTCCTTCGCTCAAAGATTCAAAATCAACATTGATTCCATCCATTCCTACTTTCAGTGCATAAGTGATCAGCCGATTCTCCAGATTCTGCCTTGAACTGGTTTTTGAAAGAACTTCTTTGGTATTCATGTTCTCATTAAAATTATCCACCAATCCCCATACCTTCAGTCCTTTTTCATGTGCCTGCATCACATACTCCCCAGATGCAAGACTTGAAATATTTCCGGAGTTATCTGTTACAGAAAACCAGGTTGGAGAGATCACATTCACGCCTGTCATATTCTGTACCGCATCTGCGAAATAGCTGTTTGCATCTGTGCTGGTAACCTGGTGCCATGCCAGGTTCACCGGTTCATCCATGGTAAGATATGTATAGGACTCTGTTTTAAAATCCCTTTCATAATCCGTTGTATCCACAGCACTTACTTTTTTCTTCTGAATATAACCGATGTAACCGTCATCGGTTGCCACCTGATCCCAGTCCTCTCCTTCATTCATCAGCCGGAGAACTGTATTCTTCGCCAGTTTGGAAAGGATCGGCGCCTTGATCCCGCCCCGGTAACGGATCACGGTATCTTTCTTCGTGGTCACGGTCTCCACATTGGTAAATTTGTATTGTATCGCAATCCTTGCAGGATCCTGCTCTATATAAGAATCGATATCTGTATACTTTTTTACATAATCCAGTTTCAGATAAACCGTGTCATCCTTCAGCCACACGTTTCCGTCTGCCTTATCTGAAGCCGGTTCCTCTGTGAGACTGGATGGTGTTGCATACAGTATCTTCTTGTTTTCGCTATCCCAGTAATATCTCTGATTCAAATATCCGTTCACTACATCCAGCGGAAGATATACATCTTCTCCTGAGATAAGTGCCTTCTCTTCCAGTTTCTCAGTTCCAAGTATCAACGCAGCCTCACCGTCTGCATTCTGGCCGTAGTATTCTGTCAGATCCATTTGTTTCCTGCTTGGTATAAGCTTATTGATCCCGTAAACAGTCCCTCCGGCAAGAGCGACCAGAACGATCAGCAGACCTACCACAAGGACCGGTATGTGTTTTTTTATCATGTTTTTTTCCTTTCGGTATAAAATGTCATAATTTGCTTTATTATAACATATCTTGTCTACATTTCGTTATAAAAATCGACTTTTAATAATTTTTCACAATTTCTTTAGAATTTCGGTTCCCCGCATGGTATGCATGAGTGCAGGGGATGATCGTTATCCGGGGAACCGTTTTTTCTTATGTACGGTCATTCTTTGCGAATAAGATCAAAGCTTACACAGGCGATATGGCCGTCTTCATCTTCCGTATAATCCCGCATATAGACCCCGTTTTCCGCAATCTGACAGGCTTTTGCGATTTTTTTCGGAGTGCTTGGTGCTCCATTGAGATAAAGAGAAACTCCGTTCTCACGATAAAGCTCCAGTTCCCTTCGAAGGGGTTTTGCGGATTTCTTTTTTTCCTGTGATATATTTGGCGTATCCCGACCTCCTTTCCTGGTTAGATTTTCAGAAAACACCAGCAATGGTTCTCGAAAAGCTGCACCTTCCCTGTTAGGATGATACTTGTAATAAAATATAAATAATAAAATGGGGGGAAATTTCTCTGTGTACCGACAGACTCGCCGATGAATTTCACACAGAATCCTTATCTTCAGAAAAATATGACTTTAAGTTATCGTTACTGTCTTCTTACTTCCGGGAGGAGACAGCTTTTCTGCTTTTCATTATACCTGATTTCTCTTCAGATGCAAGTCTTTTATAAAAGAATCAGAAATTTTCTTTTTTCTCCGGTTTCTACATCTTTACATCTTGTGTATAACTGTTATATAATACAGTATGTAAAAGATTAAATTTATTTACCTATAGGATGTGATCATATGAAAATAGAAAAAATCAATGAAAATCAGATCCGCTGTACCCTGACGAAAGAAGATCTGGACAGTCATCAGATCCGTATCAGCGAACTTGCATACGGTACCGAAAAAGCCAAACGTCTCTTTCGTGATATGATGCAGCAGGCACAGATACAATTTGGTTTTGAAGCAGATAATATTCCTCTGATGATCGAGGCTATTCCTGTCAATGCCGAAAGTATTATCCTCATTATCACTAAAGTGGAAGATCCTGAAGAACTGGATACACGTTTTTCCAAATTTGCACCCTTCAAGGGCAACAAACCTTCCGATACCGTAGAGATCGATGGCGCTGACAATATCATCGATATCTTCCAGAAGCTCTGTGAATCCAAGCTTAAGGATCTTTCACAGAAACCGGAAGAAAAAAGGGCGGAAACTTCCGCCTCTCAGGCAACAGAAACTCCGGATGCATCACAGCAGCCGGCTGAGAGTTCTGTAAAGCTTATACGCCTGTACTCTTTCCCGGGGCTGGATGATGTTATTGCCGCATCTCATGGTATGAATGGTTTCTTTACCGGTGATAATACTCTCTATCGTGAAGGAGAAGACGGTGTCTATCAGCTGGTACTTCATCAGTCAGACTGTACACCAGAAGAATTTAACAAGGTCTGCAATATCCTTTCCGAGTATGGCATCGGCCGTGCATTCACACCAGCCGGTGAAGCCTACCTCAGAGAGCACTGTGCACTGATCGCTGATCATGCACTTCAGAAGCTTCTGAATATCTGACAAACCAAATATCCTACAGACAAACAAACCGCTGTCGGAATGCGATCCATATGATCTGCATTTCCCGACAGCGGTCCTTTTGTTTCAGCAAAAAAACTTCTGTTTATTACTCACCAAGAAAATCATTGATCTGAGCTACGAGGACATCTGCGTCCAAGCCATGGACCATTGCTGCTTCTTCCAGAGATTCCATCTGTGAAGACGGGCAGCCAAGACAATGCATTCCTGCTCTCATCAGGATCGGTGCGATATTCGGGTCTACAGTGAGCAGTTCTCCGATCAGCATGCTCTTTGTAACTTTTGCCATGATTGTATTCTCCTTTACTGTTTTATCGAAATATTTTCATTCCGTTCTGCTATTATAATACGAATCCGGAATGGAATCAACGGGTTACGAATTTTCAGTTTTGTTTATAAATTTATACTTGTATTCTTTATGCAGATATATTAGAATGGGAATAGAATCCCTGGTAGGGGATACATATAATACACAATTTAAAAGGAGGATATCAATTATGGCATATGTAATTTCTGACGAGTGCGTTAGCTGTGGAACATGTGAGGGTGAGTGCCCGAACGAGGCTATTTCTCAGGGAGACGAGCATTATGTAATCGACGCAGACGCTTGTGTTGACTGCGGAACATGCGCTGAGGCCTGTCCAGTTGGTGCTATCTCTGCTGAGTAATGCATCATTAGCTTGATAAGCTGCTATAATGAATGAGGCTGCCGGTTTACCGGCAGCCTTTTCTGTTTTTTTTATTCTTTTTTCCCTCACAGGAAGCTGCCGCTTCTCTTCTTGCCTGCTGCTGCCTGCGGATCGCTTCATCCAGAGAACGACACCGGTACTCTCCTTCTTTCTTTCTCTGCATTTCCTCACGGATCAGGCGTTCCATGATTTCCTGAAACTCCAGTATCTTATCGTTATCTGCTCCACACTTCTCTGTATTCCCGGATTCCGTTTTTTCCATGAACTCCTTTTCAGATCCCGTTTTTTTCATTGGAATATCTTCAAGCTCAACAGCTTCTCCATCCAGGATCCTGATACCAGATTCTGAAAAATCCGGTGTATCTGCCTTTCTTGCCTCCGGTGGGATCAGTGTACGGATTGCTTTCAACTGAAGTCCTTTACTTTTCAGCTCATTTATTTTAAGAAAAAGCTGGATATCAAACGGTGTATAATAGCGATGTCCCAGTTCATTGCGTCCGATCCGAAGCTCCAGTTCTTCCTCCCAGTAACGCAGGACATAAGATTTCACTCCGGTCAGTGTTACGGCCTGTCTGACTGTATATCTTTTTTCCATTGTGAACGCCCCCTTATATAGAGATTCACTGCTGCTGTCTACAGTATAACCCCTGAGATCAGGAAATAGCAAGAATAATCGGTTGACATAATTTTACCAAATATGACTCTTTGCCTATATCCATAGCATCCCGAACTCCACGATCACACAGACAAAAATACAAAAGGCCATCAGGATAACTATAAGCTTTCATCCTGACAGCCTTTCATTTACCGTCTGCACGGCTCTATTTTTTCATATTTACAAACTGGGTATATCTCGGCAGCCATACCAGCTCCACAGTTCCGATCGGGCCGTTTCTCTGCTTGGCTATGATAATTTCCGCAATGTCTTTCTTCTCGGTATCTTTGTGATAATAATCATCTCGATAGATAAACATGACCACATCCGCATCCTGCTCAATAGCTCCGGACTCTCGAAGATCCGAGAGCATCGGCCTGTGATCCGGTCTCTGTTCCACTGCACGGCTAAGCTGTGATAACGCAATTACCGGTACATCGATCTCTCTTGCCAACGCTTTCAGCGATCGTGAAATATCTGAAATTTCCTGCTGTCTGGAATCCGATTTTCCACTTCCGCTCATCAGCTGAAGATAATCGATCATGATGATCCCCAGATTATGCTCAAGCTTATATTTTCTGCATTTGGAACGAAGCTCCGCAATGGAAATTCCAGGTGTATCATCAATAATAAGATTGGAGCCACCGATAATATCCGCTCCTTCTACCAGCTTCGTCCAGTCCTCATCTTTCAGATTTCCGGTACGGAGATTCTGGGAATCCACGTGAGATTCCATAGCAAGAAGACGGTTTACCAGCTGCTCCTTGGACATCTCCAGACTGAAAATAGCCACGGTCACATCTTTACGAAACGCCATATACTGGGCAATATTCAATACAAAGGCAGTTTTTCCCATGGAAGGTCGAGCTGCGATCAGTACAAGATCGGATGCGTGCATACCGGAAGTCTTATAATCCAGATCCACAAATCCGGTCGGGATCCCGGTAACGGAGCCCTTCAGCTTGGAAGCCTTCTCAATATTGCTGACTGCATTCAACACAACCTGCTGGATCGGCACATAATCGCTGCCATTTGTTCTCTGCAAAATATTAAACAGCTTTTTCTCGGATTCCTCAAGTATGGTTTCCGTACTGTCCTTTTCCAGATAACAGGCATTGGCAACTTCTTCCGTAGTCCGTATCAGCCGACGGAGAACTGCCTTTTCGCTTACGATATTGGCATAGTATTTCACATTGGCTGATGTAGGAACTGCTGCGATCAGATCACGGACATATTCCATACTGCTGATGTCCGGCGGAAGCTCTTTCTCCTTGAGACGATTCTGCAGAGTGATCAGATCTACCGGCTGTCCTTCATTACAGAGCTCCACCATGGCATCAAAAATGATGCCGTATTGTTTTTGATAAAAATCATCACTGGTCAGGATCTCGGAAGCCACCAGGATCGCATCACGATCCAGGATCATGGATCCGATCACTGACTGCTCTGCCTCAATACTGTGAGGCAGAATCCTCTTGATCAGTGCTTCTTCCATTGATTACGCCTCTTTTACCCAGACTTTGAGACTTCCGGTTACCTTCGGATGAAGTCGTACCGGAACATTGGTAACACCCAGGTTACGGATCGGATTCTCCAGCTGGAGCTTTTTCTTATCGATATCAAGATTCAGCTGTTTTTTGGCTGCCTCTGAGATTTCTTTTGAGGATACAGAACCGAATGTTCTTCCGCCTTCACCTACCTTCAGAGTAAGGATAACCTCCTTTGTGGAAAGCTCCTCTGCAAATGCCTTGGCAGCGTCCAGGTTTTCCTGTGCAACCTTTTCTTCATTTGCCTTACGGAGTTTCAGGTCATTGAGATTCTTGGATGTAGCTTCAACACCAAGCTTTTTTGGCAGGATCATGTTTCTTGCATATCCGTCACTTACATTTACGATCTGTCCCTTTTTACCCAGGGATTTAACATCTTCCAGAAGAATTACTTTCATTTCTATTTGTCCCCTTCCTGATATAACTGGTCTATAATTTCTTTCAGCATTCTTTCGGTCTCATCCATGGTGTCTTTCACCTGTGCACCGGCAATATTCAGATGTCCGCCGCCGCCCATCCGTTCCATCATGACCTGTACATTCACTTCATCAATGGCTCTGGCACTGATGTAAACCTCATTATTATAGCTGGTAAGAACAAAAGATGCCTTGACTCCTGCGATATTGAGCAGCTCATTGGCCGCCTGTGCTCCTACAACGGTAGGACTTTCCAGACCTTCACTCGGACATCTTGCAATGGCAAAATAATCTCTGTAGATCTCCGCAGTACGAACTGCCTCCGCTCTCGCCTTATAGGAATCAATATTATCCCGGAGCATCTTACGTACACGTGTCACATCTGCTCCGCATCTGCGCAGGAATGCTGCTGCCTCAAAGGTACGCACACCCGCTCTTGTTGTAAAGTTGTTGGTATCGATCATGATACCCGCATAAATACAGTCCGCCTCAATACTGCGAAGCTTCAGCCCGTCTGCAAAATACTGCAGGATCTCTGCGATCATCTCGCAGCTTGAAGATGCATATGGCTCCACATAGGACAGAACTGCATTCTGGATCACCTCGCTGCCGCGGCGGTGATGATCCAATACCACAATGGTCTTTGTCATATAGAGAAGATCCTGGCATTCGGTATAGCTTGGCTTGTTGGTATCCACCACAATTACTACCGTATTGTTATCCACCAGTTCTTTGGCCTGATTACTGTCCACAAACATGGACGGCTCATAATCTGGATTCTCCATAAATCCACTCATCAGCGGCCGAATGGATGTGGTCGGATCATTGATCACAATATGCACCGGCTTACCAAGAGTCTTACCGGCACGGTAAATACCGATCCCAGCTCCCAGAGCATCCACATCTGTGATCTTGTGTCCCATAACCACCACTCGATCCTTGGTGCTCATAAATTCCTTCAGAGCCTGAGCCTTCACTCGTGCCTTCACTCGGGTTGATTTCTCCATCTGCTGTGCCTTGCCGCCAATGTAGGTAATATTATTTTCATTTTTGATCACTACCTGATCACCGCCACGGCCCAGTGCCATCTCAATGGCAATTCTGGCATATTCGTAATTCTGGATATACGTAGAAGCATTCAGACCGATTCCGATACTTAATGTCACAGCCATTTCATTTCCGATGTTAACTGTCTTAACCTCATCCAGGATATGAAAACGCTGTTCCTTCAGTGTTTCCAGTGAACTCTGGCGCATGATCAGAAGATATTTATCTTTCTCCAGTTTCTTCACAAGGCCGTCAAAGTTGGAAAAATACTTGGTGATCTTTCGGTCGATCAGTGCGATAAGCAGAGATCTTCTCACATCCTCCACGCTCTCCAGTGCTTCTTCATAATTATCCAGATAAGCCAGTGCTACAACAAGCTTGTTATCCTCATTTTTCTGGATGTATTCCTTAAGCTCTGTTTCATCATAAAGATACATGGCGATCAGACTGACATTCTGGGACATATTCTCCAAAATATCCGCATGGCTGACTACTTCACCCATAGTCACCCGCTGCATGGAAACCCGATAGATCCGATCCCCGAAATGTATACTCATCTCGGAAATTTCCGGTTCATCGGCTACAGGAAGCTTGTCCGGAGTAATATCCGGGAAAACTGTGCTGATATTTTTTTTATAAAACTGATCTCTCCCCGTGATCTCTGAAAAAATACGGTTGGACCAGATCATGCGGCCTTCCATATCCATAATGGCATAAGGAAGCGCCAGTTCTTCCAGCATCCGCTTTTCTACCACATCATACTGATTGGCAAATGCGATCATATCATTGATGATCAGCGGTTTGTGATATCGAAAAAGCTGTACTGCGATAAAAATATAGATCACAGTACCTACAGACACCAGAATTCCGGCCTTTACACTTACAATAAACACCAGCAGGTCCAGCAGCACGACCAGGACCGAAAGGTACAGCGGCCAGCGCATGAAGTGTTTCATAGGCCCCTTGAATTTAACTTTGTTGTTCATTGCTTTTTCCTGTTCTTAATGTAATTTAACCCACAAGTTATTTAACATTATACCAGATTCCTTATTATAATTCCATAGCAATGATAAAATCTGTTTTGCTCATAAAAAAACAGGGCCGCTGCCTCCAGATGACTGCTCATCTGTTTCGCAACGACCCCGTATAAGATCAGAATTAGTCCTGAACGTATGGCATCAGGGACATATGACGTGCTCTCTTAACAGCAACTGTCAGTGCTCTCTGATGTTTCGCACAGTTACCTGTAATTCTTCTCGGGAGAATTTTACCTCTCTCGGAAACATACTTTCTTAACTTTGCTACATCCTTGTAATCGATCTCGTTATTCTCTTTACCGCAGAATACACAAACTTTTTTTCTTCTGCGTCCGCCTCTTCTCTTCATCGGAGAATCTGGTCTCTCGCCTCTATTGTAAGCCATGATTGTTTCCTCCTATCTTATTCGTCTCATCTGTCTTGATCAGATGTTCTAATTGAACGGCAGCTCCTCATCAATTCCATCTGGAATGTTCATGAAGCCGTCGGCGCTTGCTGCGCTCGGACTCGGCATAGACGTTGCAGGTGCTGCCTCTGTTCTCGGATGAGCTGCTGCATAGCTGTCGCTTGATGCTTTGCTCTCAGCAAATTCCTGATCCTCAACAACAACCTCTGTCGTATAAACCTTCTGTCCCTCACGGTTCGTATAGCTTCCTGTCTGGATACGTCCCGTAACTGCAATTTTCAGTCCCTGTCTGAAATACTTTTCCGCAAATTCTGCTGTACGTCCGAAAGAAACACAGCTGATAAAATCAGCACTTGCCTCTCCGTCACGACGGAATCTGCGATCAACTGCCAGTGTATATCTGGCGATTGCCAGGGCATTTTCTCCTGCGGAATATCTTACCTCAGGATCTCTTGTCAAGCGTCCCATTAATATTACTTTGTTCATCGTTCTACCTCTCTTATGATTTCACTTAACTGAACAGGTTCTTAATGGTGTTTTCGAAAAATCCGCTGCAAAAATTATGCCTCTTTCTTGACAACCAGGTATCTTAATACATTGTCCATGATGCGGACATGTCTCTCGATCTCCGCCGGGCACTGAGAATCTGCTTCAAACTGAATAAAATAGTAGAAGCCTTCATGCATTTTCTGAATCTCGTAAGCTAATTTCTTCTTACCCCATTCTTCAACTTCTGTGATCACGCCGTTGTAACGTGTGATGTAGCCTTTTGCTTTCTCAACTACAGCGTCACGTGCTTCGTCCTCAAGCTTAGCGCTCACAACTAATGCTAACTCGTACTTGTTCATGCTTGTCTTAACCTCCTTATGGTCTTTTGGCCCTTTGCCTGTCAAAGAGCAAGGATATGAAATATATCACGATTGTTGATTCTAGCACATCTCTCCCGTGATGTAAAGCATAAATTTAATTTTTTTCAATTTTTTTCAAATCTCGTGTATTTTTCTCAACCAGCTTACGTGCCACCATGATCTGATGTCCGCAGCCCTTGCATTTCAGGCGGAAATCCGCTCCTACGCGAAGGATCTCCCATTCTTTACTGCCACAGGGATGAGCCTTCTTCAGTGTGACAATATCTCCAACTTCATAATTTAATCCCATTTGATACTCCTCATTTTTATTTTTGCAGATCATCCCAGGTTCCCATATTTTCAAACTCTTATCTGAGAAAACACCTGCCCGATCGGTTCTTTAATAAGAAGATCCGCATATTTATCCCTCGGTGTCGGTGCCTTGTTGATCACCACCAGATGATTTCCCCGGAAATAATCGATCAGACCTGCTGCCGGATATACCGCCAGAGAAGTTCCCCCGATGATCAGCACCTCCGCCTCTGAGATCACTCTTACTGATTCCTGGATCGTATAGTCATCCAGCCCTTCCTCATAAAGGACCACATCCGGCTTGATCATGCCGCCGCAGCTACACCGCGGAACACCTTTCGATTCCTTCATATATTTAAAATCATAAGATTTCCCGCATTTCATACAATGATTTCGGTAAACGCTTCCGTGAAGCTCCAGGACCTTTTTACTTCCTGCCATCTGGTGAAGATTATCGATATTCTGAGTGATCACAGCCTTCAGCTTTCCTGTTTGCTCCATCTCCGCCAGCTTAAGATGTGCCGCATTCGGTTTTGCAGTATCACAAAGCATCTTATCTCTGTAAAATTTAAAAAATTCCTCAGGTTTTCGCATAAAAAATGTATGGCTTAAGATCGTCTCCGGCGGGTAATCATATTTCTGGTTATACAGTCCGTCCTGGCTTCGAAAATCCGGGATCCCGCTTTCTGTTGAAACACCTGCGCCGCCGAAAAATACAATATTTCTGCTCTCATCAATAATCTTTTGTAATTTTTCTATCTCATTTCCCATATCATTTCCTCCCAAACTTATCCGCAAAAGCTCTACTGTGGGTTCACCGCATTCACTCTTTTTCCCTGTACCACAAAACGTGTTGCCTGATTGCCGGTACAGGTTGATAATGTAACGATCTTATCCTTCACATTGGCTTCACTTGCAGTGGCATCTGTTCTGATCTCCGAATTCTGGAACATTTTTTTCTCATATTCCAGAAACTCTTTGCCAGGTCCTTTAAATAAGGTATACGTATCGCTGTTTACAGAAGTCGTATACGCTGCAATGATCTCATACCGGTAATCTTTTTCCGGTGTGAGGATCCAGAAATATTTGCTGGTATTATAAAGCGTCTCATCCGCTCTGTACTTTTTCAGCATTCCAAACATGGAACCATTCTTCATGTTGTGTCCGTACACCAGGGTATTACAATCGCTGAAATCTCTTTTGTTCTCATAATCAATAAAGATCGTTCCCGCAAAATTATAATTTTTCTCATATGTCTGGTGCAGATAAAAATTATTATCCTCTCCCTGTACCACCGGATAACTGATCTCAGGCAATGCTTCCATATAGATCCAGCCGATCACATCCTCATTGATACTCCTGAGAGAATCAAAATCAATGCTCACAGGTGCTACAGGCTGTTCATCCGGCTGATCTATCTCTTCCACCTGGTCCGGATCACGTTCTGTCACTGCCATTTCGGAAATGCTGTTATATTCATCGGTTCCTTTTTTATATTCTGTATAAATATGATAAAGGTTAAAAGCTGCATAACAGAAAATACAGATTGCCACGATCAGAACGATCGTCAGAATATGATCTCCAACTGTTTTTTTCTTTTTCACCTTGTTTTTCCTGCTCATAATCACACTCCTTTAAATCTGTCAGGATCATCTGGTTTCTGTATTTATTATAAATATCCCTCCGTTTTCTTGCAACCGTTTTGTTTTTGTCCTGTTTTATACAGAAAGAAGCCGCCTCGGAATGGGCATCCGAAGCGGCTTGTAAGGTATATTCTATTTCAGAGCTGCTGTTATTTTTCAGGCCAGTTCTTTTCCTGTAAGCATTTTGTATGCCTGGAGATATTTCTCAATAGTCTTGTCAACGATCTCCTGCGGAAGTGTCCAGTCGTTGTCCGGATTGGCTTTCAGCCAGTCACGTGCAAACTGTTTGTCAAAGGATGGCTGACCATGTCCTGGTTCATAGCCTTCTGCCGGCCAGAAACGGGAGCTGTCCGGTGTCAGCATCTCATCACCGATAACCATGTTTCCGTCCTCATCAAGACCAAACTCGAATTTTGTATCTGCAATGATGATTCCCTTGCTGAGTGCATACTCTGCACATTTTTTGTAAAGAGCAATGGTGTTGTCACGAAGCTTTTCTGCATACTCGCGTCCTTTTCCTGGGAAGTATTTCTCAAGATGATCGATACTCTGCTCAAAGGAAATATTCTCATCGTGATCACCGATCTCAGCCTTGGTAGATGGTGTGTAGATCGGCTCAGGCAGCTTGTCGGATTCCTTCAGTCCCTCCGGAAGCTTGATGCCGCATACAGTGCCGTTCTCCTTATAGCTTGCCCAGCCGCTTCCTGTGATATATCCACGTACGATACACTCGATCGGAAGCATGTTCAGTTTACGGCACATCATGGATTTTCCTTCGAATTTCTCCTGCTGGAAAAACTCCGGCATATCCTTGGTATCTACAGAGATCATGTGGTTCGGAAGAATGTCCTCAGTCATGTCAAACCAGAATTTGGACATCTGGGTCAGTACAGCACCTTTCTTTGTAACTTCGTTATTCAGAATTACGTCAAAGCAGCTGATACGGTCTGTTGCAACCATGATCAGACTGTCTCCATTGTCATAGATCTCACGTACTTTACCTTCTTTGATTGGTTTTAATTCCTGCATGTTCTCACACCTCATCATTCGGTTATTTGATTTTTGTTTTCGACACCGTTACCGTATCACCTCACAAGCCCTCCTGTCAAGATGTCAGGCCCCTTTCAGTCATAAGTATTCGTTAAGGGATCATTCATATTTCTAATAGTGATGCACATTCCTCCTGAAGCTTTTTCTCCTGTTTCCGGTAAAGAAGCTTCTCACTGCAGGCAAAATAAGGATCACAGCCATACTCTCGGATAAAGGCCGCCGCATGGCTGTTCCGGGTCAGTCCGGTGACAAAAAGCACCGTTTCCTGTCCGTCCCCGAAGCATTCCTTCATAAATGCAAATGCCTGTTCCAGCTCCCCGCTGATCTTTTTCGCACAGGCTTTTCTCTTCTCCGCCATTTCCGTAAACAGCTGCCGGATCCGTTCAAAGCCAGCCTCTGTTTCTGTGATATGCTCCTTTCGGATAGTAAGGCTGAATTCCTCCAGAGTGCGGATCACAAGCTCTTCTGTAGTCTGCTGATCTGCGGTAAGAAGCTCCGCCTCCAGACGGACAGCCAGACTTTTCTTCTTCATATCTGTAAATTCATCCAGCGCTGTCATGTCCTTTTTATCCTGAAGAAAAGCTTTCAGATGCAGAAGTTCCTGATAAACAGCACCTGTCTCACCATCCATCTTCTCATAGGTCAGAAAACCTCCGTTCAGACCGTCAAGCAGAAGCCCTGTCACAAGGAAGCGTTCCTCAAAGGAAGCTTCCTTCGCCATTTTTACCTTTTTCTGCTGTTCCTCCTCCGGCATCTCTCCGGAAAGCAGACGTTCCAGGCCATAGTCCTCTCCGTACTTCCGGTACAGCTGATAGCTGGCAAAAAAGCTTCTTGCGATCTCCTCTCTGCATAAATACTCCCCGACCAGATTCTCTGTGATCTCCACGCCCAGCTCCTCATAAGCCTTCAGGATCTCAGACAGGTCTTCCCAGCCTCTTGCTGTCACGAAGAATTTCCCGTCCACTGTATTTTCCACAGAATAAAAATGATCCTTTTTCATGCCGAGATAAGCCAGGATCGATCCGTGGATCTCCTTTTTCCAGGCATACTCCATCCACACCTCAAGATCTGCCTCGATATCCATCCTCCGCACACGGTCCAGTGTTACAATATCAAACTCCCGGACCGATTTATTATATTCCGGAGGATTTCCTGCTGCCGCGATCAGCCATCCTTCCGGCACACTGTGGCTTCCGAAGGTCTTGTTCTGAAGGAACTGCAGCATGGTAGGCGCAAGTGTCTCGGAGACACAGTTGATTTCATCGATAAACAGGATTCCCTCCTTCTTTCCGGTACGTTCCATACAATCATACACAGAAGCAATGATCTCGCTTAAGGTATACTCTGTGATGCTGACCTCTTTTCCGTTGTAGCACCGGGTCACGATCCTTGGCAGTCCTACCGCACTCTGTCTTGTATGATGGGTAATGGTATAGGCTACCAGACCTACATTACATTCCTCTGCCACCTGCTCCATGATCGCTGTTTTCCCGATTCCGGGAGGCCCCATAAGCAGGACGGGACGCTGCCGGAGTTTGGGAAATGTGTAGCGTCCGGCTGCATCCTTCCGGTTGTAAGCCAGTAAGGTATGTTTGATCTCTTCTTTTGCCTCTTTTATGTTCATGTTCTGTAACGCACTCCTTCCTGTTCTGCCACAAGCCGGATCGCCCAGGGTGGAACAAGCTCCATTTTTTCTGTTTTATGTAAAAATACAAAGGCCGTTTCATAATCCGGTTTGCTTCCGGGATATATCCCATCCCCGTCTGTAAAATAGATCAGAGCCTTAAGACTGCGGATTTCTTTTTTCTCCTGCTGCTCCTTCACATACCGGAACACCGGCCGGAAATCTGTTCCGCCCCGGCCCTGTATGGTGATATTTTTGCTGTATTCCTTCCATTCTTCCTCGGAATGGATCACCTTAACATCCTGGATACAGCAGTCACACTGGATCAGGTACACCTTCATTTTATGGAAAAAATTCTCTTTTTCACTGAGAATGGAATACGTTTCTCCAAGGAATCTCCGCACAGTCTCTCCATCACAGGAGCCGGAAGTATCAATGGCGATCACCAGCTCCTCCAGACGGTTCACTTCCTTATATTCCAGCGGCTCGATCAGCGGAAGATTTCCATAATGCTCCATCCCGTAATTATAAAAAATATAATCAAAGCTTTCCGTATCCAGCTCCACCTCTTCCCGCAGCACAGAAAACTGACGGAGAAATTTTTTGTAATCGTATCTTCCGGATCTTACCGTTCCTGCCTCTTCCTTCTGGTCCCCTTTCTGACTTCCCCGCCGTTTCCGGTGATCCTGACGGTTTGCGGCAGTATAGGAAAGAAGCTTGTTCCATTTTTCCTTTGTTCTTTTTCCTTTTTCTCCTGTGCAGGCATCCCATAGTGAGTGATCATCAAAATGGAACGCTTCTTCCATCTCTTCCAATCGAAATGGAAATACCTGATCTTTCAGTTTCTGGCAGATCTTTTCTGCGGAATCCGCGCCGTTTCCAAGCATATGGAAAACTTTTTTCCGGATTTTTTTTTCATTTCCACCTGTCTCCAGAACCGGGATCTTTTCTCTGGAAATGATCTGTTCCACCGCAATATCACAGGCTAGGTTCCATAAACGTCTGTCTTCCTGATTTTCCCGAAAAAGATGCAGATACAGGCAGTGCAGCAACATATGCAAATACCCTCGTCGCACTGCCTCCGGCTTTTTCACATAAAGTTCCAGCAGATATTCCGGAGAAAAAAGGAAGAACTCTCCGTCTGTTCCAATGGTTCTGGTCTCTTCCGAACCCTTCCCGGAAATGCAGGCAAAAGCACCGTCCAGATATGGAAAATAGTAGTACAGTTCGTTCCTCACATTTTCCAGGATATGTATTCCCAGTTCTTCCTGATTCCGGTCCACCGAATCCGCCTCCTGTCCTTCTGATCAAACTATAGCACTCCAAAAAAATACTGCACACTCTTGACAACAGGACTATGATAGAGTCAAGAGGTGATTATTATATTACATGATGAAACACGTAAACTACTTATTGAAGCTTGGAATAAAACGCACAATGCAAAAGAAATCCCAGAGTGTTTTTCTGTGAATACCAGTACTGTTTACCGCCTGGAAAAACAAATGCGTGAAACAGGTTCTGTAAAAACAAGAACATCACAGAGAGGACGTAAACATGCCCTGACACCGTAAGATATCCAAAATATTGACCGGGTGGTTCAGCAGGAACCAGATATCACAATTGATGAAATCATTGATAAACTTGGTCTGCATGTTTGTAATGAAACAGTCCGCAAGGCAGTTATTAAACTCGGGTATTCTTACAAGAAAAAATCTCTTCATACCTCAGAGCAGGAGCGTCCCCGATGTCAGGGAAAAACGCAGAAACTGGAAAAAACATATGTCGGAGAGAGACATAAATCATCTGGTCTTTCTGGACGAAAGCGGAGTAAACATCAATATGACGCGACATTATGCCAGAGCATGGAAAAACCGGAGAGCAGTAGATAAAACTCCACTCAACACGCCCTGCAATACAACCGTTCTTTCTTCCATACGTCTGAATGGAGACTGTGCCTATACAGTCTATCAGGGAGGAACTACTGCAGAGCGGTTTGCAGAATACCTGAAAACAAAGTTGCTGCCGACGCTTTCAGAAGCAGACATTATCGTTATGGATAATATGCGTTCCCATCATGCAAAAGTGGTGAAACAGCTACTGGACAGCTCAAAAGTAACCTATCTGTATTTACCCCCGTATAGTCCGGATCTGAATCCGATTGAAAAGATGTGGTCAAAACTCAAAGCATTTTTAAGGAAAGAAAAGATACGGATTGCATCGGAATTACCATCAGCTATTTCAAAAGGATTTTTAACAATTCGTCCAAAGGACTGCATAGGGTGGTTTCATTCGTGTAATTATGTGCAATAATTTATTGGATTGCTATAGTTTTTCACCAGATTTATTTACAATTCAAATTCCTTCTCTTTAAATCCATAATTTGCTTTTTTCAAATGGAGAAGTCCCATCAGCGCTGCAGGTCTCCTCCACTCTTCAGCCAGTTTCAGGAACACCTCCAGCTCCTGTTCCCCAAACCATTCGTTCTCATAAAGCTTCTCGATCTTTTCCCAGTCATCTTCCAGGATCAGGCGTTCCACAGCCGGACGGATCCTTTTCTTAAGATATGCTCCATAATGCGCGCGTTCCTCTTCCTCCACACCTTCCTCCAGAAAATATCCCCGCAGGGCAACTGCCAGCCGCAGCGGCTCCTGCTTGGTACTTCCGAATTTCCGGTAAAGATGAATGGCCTCTTCTTTGGCATCCTCGTTCTCCGCCCGCATTTCAAGAGCAGTGGCAGCAACTTCCACATCTTTTTGAAAACGGCTTAATTCTGTCATAATGATCCCTCCTGTCTGCTGTCTGTTTATAGTGTTCGAGAAAATGCTTTTGTATGACATTATCATATCACGTACCGCTTTGTTTGAACATTATTTTTTGATAAAAAAGAAGCCGCCACTGCCTTTTTTCTGACAGTGACGGTCCGAAATTATTTTCTCAGATTCCCTTTTTATAAAGAATAAATGAATAGATCATTGGCACAAGGATGACCAGCAAAATTACCGCAAAAACAATTTCCGTTTTCAGGAGCAGCGAATTCATAAGAAAAAGCAGCCCTGACAGGATCAGTATCCAGCCTGTCATACGGTTGGTACGGTTCCAGTTCTCCTCGCTGTTCAAGGTCCAGGGAAGCTTCATTCCCACTGTATAATTCTGTTTCACCTTATGAACGTAATTTCCGAGAATGATAAACATGATCCCCACCATGATATTCACGATCACACCTATATCAATGTCCATACCCAGAGCAAGACCATAGATTGACATGCAGGTGATCACAGACACCACCGGAACCAGCCACAGGACCATGGTAAAAATACGCCTGTTGATATTTTTTCTCTTTGGATCATTGGCTGTAAAAAACACGCAAAACAAATGGATCAGCAAAAGCAGAAATGGAATTCCAAAAACTGCCATCGGCTTGCTGCTCCAGCCGTTGGCCACATTGTGCTGATCAAAATGTGTTGCGATCTTCTCCGGCAGACGGTTCCACAGCAGGATCCCTGCCAGTGACGGTGAGATCGTAAGGATACTCCCGGAGATCAGGGACATTTTATATTCCTTCAGAAACTCTTTTCTTTCTTCACCTTTCATCATTCTTTCCCCCTTTCAGATCACTGAGCCACAGAAGCAGCTCCTCTACAACTGTGGTATTCAGTTCATAATACACGAAATTCTTCACCTTCGTTTCCCACACAAGATCTGCTTTCTTCAAAATTTTCAGATGATAGGATATGGTTGCACCCGTCATGTCAAAATGTCCTCCGATCTCACCGGCTGACATTTTCCCGTTTTTCAGAAGCTGCAGGATTTCTCTCCGCACAGGATCCGAAAGTGCCTTGAAGGTTTCCGCAAACGCCATCGTGTATGTCTTCCTCCTTTCAGATAGTATTTAGAAATATTTCTAAATAGAATATAGCATTTTCGAATTTCCCAGTCAATAAGTATTTAGATTTTTTTCTAAATACTTACATTTGTCATCTATAAAAAAATGAGGATACCGATCATCGCCTCTGCGACCTTACGATATCCTCATTCACCATCGATCAACCATTATTTATTTTTTCCCCTCTTAAACCTACCTCATGCAAAAAACAAGACTGGATGTGATCTCCGGCGCAAGCTCCGGCACATGTGCACAAAAGTCCATCTCTCTGCCAAGGCCAATGGATGCAACTCCAAGAATGGATTTGCCATTTACTGTTCTGCTTCCCCTTTTCAGATCCACTGCAAACGGAAAATGCTCTGTCACATCAAGAAAACGGTTCACTTCATCCATGCTCTCAAACTGTACTTTTTTTACTGTCATCGTTTTTTTCACCTCTTTTCTCTATCTATACTACTATTTTACTATGATATAATTATTTGTATAGAGTAATTTTTTTATAAAAAAGGTGATTTTTTTAGATGTTATCTTCTCCTATTTCTGTTACAATATAAAAAAACAACACCCAGGAGGTATCAGAATGTCAAAAAAGAACCTTATCGCAGGACAGTCCGGCGGACCGACCGCAGCTATCAACAGCAGTCTTTACGGTGTGGTATCTGAAGCACTTAAACATACAGAGGAGATTGACCATGTTTATGGTATGGTCAACGGCATTGAGGGATTTTTAAACGGAACAGTCCTTGATTTCCAGGAAGCACTTCCGGGAGAGCAGCTTCTCGCTCTTACCTGGACACCCGGCGCCTATCTCGGCTCCTGCCGTTACAAGCTTCCGGAATCCCTGGAGGATCCGGTTTATCCGAAGCTTTTTCAGAAATTCGAGGAGATGAACATCGGCTGGTTCTTTTATATCGGCGGCAACGATTCCATGGATACCGTCAGCAAGCTTTCCCGCTATGCTGAAAAGATCGGCAGCGACATCCGTATCCTCGGTGAGCCGAAGACCATTGATAACGATCTTGTAAACACCGACCATACTCCCGGATTCGGAAGTGCTGCCCGCTACGTAGCCTCCACCGTCCGTGAGATCACCCTGGACGCCTGTGTCTATGAGAAAAAATCCGTCACTATCATCGAGATCATGGGACGTCACGCAGGCTGGCTCACCGGAGCTGCTGCCCTTGCCCGGAAATACGTTGGAGACAATCCGCTTCTCATTTATCTTCCGGAAACCGATTTCGATGTAGAAGAATTTCTCCAGAAAGTTCATGCTGCCTTCGAGAAAAACTGTAACGTCGTAGTCTGTGTATCTGAGGGAATCCATGATAAAGACGGCACTTTCATCTGCGAATACGACAGCGCTGCCGGAACCGACGCCTTCGGTCACAAGATGCTTGCTGGCTGCGGTAAATATCTTGAGAATCTTGTACGCAGCCGTCTTGGTGTCAAAGCCCGCTCCGTAGAGCTCAATGTAAGCCAGCGCTGCTCTGCAGCTATGCTCGCCGGAACAGACCAGCAAGAAGGCATCCTCGCCGGTGAATTTGGTGTACAAGCTGCCCTGAACGGCGAAACCGGAAAGATGATCGCATTTAAACGTCAGAGTGATTCTCCGTACTCCATGAAATGTACACTGGAGGATGTCAACGTTATCTGCAACGAAGAAAAGACTGTTCCTGTGGAATGGATCACAGAAGACGGCTCCGATGTCACCGAAGACTTTATCCGCTATGCCCGCCCGCTGATCCAGGGAACTGTAAATGTTCCGGTTGGTGAGGATGGACTGCCGGCGTTCGTGTATCGGAAATAAGATTTGTGGTAATGCGGATAAAAATATCCACATTTGCTGCGTAACTCTGTCCTGAGTAACTGTTTATCCGTCATTCGATAAAAAATGCACCGGGAATTCCTGATAGTTCCCGATGCATTTTCTTTATTTCTCTATATATTTTCTTTTTTATTTCTTACTGCGGTATGCTTCTGCTTCCCAGTGTGTGATAAAATATGTGATCTCATCGGTCATCTGCAGCGGGCCGCCAAAGCTCTCTGCATACACTGCAAGCTTGATTGCATCCTTTACCAGAAGCTGTGCCTTTGCTGCCTTTCCTTTGTCATCTTCCATGATAAATGCGCCAACGCCCTGTACCAGGATCAGTCTTGGCTCTTTATCATGCTCTGTCATAAATGCATCCAGCGCATTTTTCGCCTCATCAATATTTTCTACAAATAACGGATAAGGTCCGCAATATACAATATGATCCGGAGTAAACGGCTTCAGAAGAGGTGCCGCAGCAGTTTTATCTTTTACAAAATGATCCGCCTCCGCAGCCGGTACGACTTCCACCGCATGTCCAAGCAGACTGGAAAGCTTCTGTGCTGCCTGCTCTTTTTCAGGTGTAACTGCATCACTTACATCCGCAGTTCTCTTTACCTGCTTTTCCAGCTTTCCGATCACACCATCGAATAAAACACCGATCTCCTCTACAGTATCAGCCGCAACAAAAATTCCGTGATTCTGAAGCAGAAGAACCTGCACGTCTTTTCCTGTTTCTTCTTTATAGGCATTCATTTTCTCGAAGCAGATACGGGCAAGTGTGTATCCCGGTTTGCAGATATCGATCCAGAGTACATCTTTTCCAAGAAGCTCTTCGCAAAGAGCCTTTGCGCCCTTTCCGCAGGTCAGTCCATTGATAAGTGTCGGATGAACATGCAGGACATACGTATAAGCAAACAGATTGTGGAGCAGTGCTTCCACGCTGGGACGTTTGGTTTTATCCTCATCGGTCACTGCCGCCATTACATCTGCAAGATATGCAGATTCACGCTTCACATCATCCGCCGGATATTCCGTTTTCATGATCTCATTCAGACGGGCTCTGTCCATTTTGACAAATTCCTCTGCCTTAATGGTAGCAAGCTGTGTACCGGATCCCTTTACATACAGTGTTGTATCGTCTTTTACAGAAGTATTACCGCCTCCTGCCAGAACATAGGCCGGATTGCTTCCGTAAGTGTTTGACATTTTTACCAAAGTTGAAAGCTCCATAAGTAAAATTCCTCCCTGTTGTGTCATTATATGATTTTTCCATATATTTATAGTACACGATACAAAGTGAATTATCTATATGAATATTTTTTCCAAAACTAGTACTTTCGTATCCTTTTTTTATTTTTCCAAATGTAATATCTATGCATCTTGTGCATCTACTCTTTCCAAAGGAAATGATCTGTTTCTGCTTTTCATATTTTTTCCAATTCTCATCATCTCACGTCAGCAGTTCAAAGGTATGATACAGATCCACCTTCCCATACCCCCACTCCGGGTTTGGGTACTGCATGTTTTCTTCTCTTCTTGCGCCTCTCTGCAGATAATATTTCACGCTGCTCCCGGTAAAAAACGGCTGGTTATCCCGTATGATCGCCCATTCAAACAGAAGTGCCGCGATACCGGCGGTCTGTGCGGCGGAGATACTGGTCCCGGAGCGGGTTCCAAAGCCGCCTCGTACCAGCGGCACTTTTACGTTAACGCCAGGAGCTGCCAGATGTGGAGTGATCATGCCATCTGGCGTATAGCCTCTGCCTGCTGCAATGTAGATGCTTCCGTCACGATGCTGGTAGGCAGTTGCCGTAATGCTGTTCCTGGCGTCTCCCGGCGCTGTCACCGTGGTATAGGGGGATGGTTCCAGAAAATAGGTATCCTGGGAGATCAGCCCTTCCACAGGAAGCCATATATGGAACTGTACGTTCTGTTGATTTCTTGCCTGGGTAAAAATTTTCCAGATACCGGACGCCGGATGGAAAAATCGGATATACACCAGGGAATATCCGGTCTGACGCTCGATCAAGATATAATTCACATACACCTTTGTTTCCACAAAAACAAATGACAGCTCCTGGGTTCTGGAACCTATGGAACTGCTGACTTCCAGTATCTCACCGGTTGGTGACTGGATGGAAAGCTCATAGATTTCCGGCGGTTCTCCCCAGAATTCTATGGTAAAGCCCTGCTCTCTTTCCGCTACACGGAGTTCTGTCACGATCTGTTCCCTTCCCTGAGAAAAAATCCCCGTACTGTGGTTTCTTGTATTTCCTTCGTTTCCTGCTGCCACAGATACGGATACCTGAGAAAAATTTGCCACATAGTCCACATACTGGCTTAACGCATTGGTCCCCAGATGCGCGCCCTGGCTGCTTCCGATCCCCAGGCAGATAGAAAGTGGCATCTTCAGCTTTTTGGCCTGGGAAATCGCAAAAGCAATGGCCATCATCACATCATTTTCCTGAAAAGCTTCTGCCTCCGGAGGATAAAGATAAAAATTCCGGAGATATTGCTTTGCCGGCTTTACCTTGATGATGATCAGGGTTGCCTCCGGCGCTGCTCCGGTAAAATTTTCTCCGGGTACCATATTTCCGGCAGCAATACCCGCCAGTGCCGTGCCATGGCCGTTGGTATCTCTGGATGGCACGATGGCAAACGGCTCCTCGGAAGCCAGTGCCCGGTCGATATCCTTTTTCCGGAATAATTTGCCATATGGAACTTCTGTATCTGCTATATCATCCCCCGGCAAATTATCTGCATCTCCATTTTCAGCTTCCAACTCCCGTCCAGACTGATTTTGTTCTTCCTCTTCTATGGACTGATCCCATAAATAAGCGATTCTGGAGCCGCCTGCATTTCGAAACACTTCATTCTGATAATCAATCCCCGAATCGATCACCGCCACCGCAGTACCTTTTCCACGCAGCTTCAGATAAGGGTGATCGTGCAGCCTGTTGATCCCTGATTCCCCTGCTGCCTCCATATCCATGTAGGTATAACATTTCGGGATCGAATTATAGGAGGTTCCCGTGACCTCAATTTCTCCCATACTTTCCAGCGGAACATAAAGAACCCCGAAAATTTCATTGATCGCCCGAAAAGATGCCCCCGGAAAAAGTTCCATAGTATCCTGGACATTCTGCATATATTTCACGATAAAATCCCCGAAGCGCTGACTCTGTGCCGGATTTTCCGTCTGCGCTCCGGGGATCTTATCCTCTGTTTTCATATTTGGTTCAAAATCTTCTTTTCTGAGCATGACAGGCCTGCTTTCGCCTTTTTCATAGATGTATGCAGCGAAAACCTGTCCTTATACCACTATTGTCCAACTTTTTCCTGATACATGGGAATTCCCTAATCCGTTTAAACACTGCTCTTACTGTCTCTTTTTTTCCTGATCCGTATCAGCAGCACGATCCCCGCAATCCCTGTAAAAATACTGATAAACTGGGAAGTCGACAAAATTCCCACACTTCCACGGATAATATCCCCACGGAAAAACTCGATCACAAACCGTCCAATGCTATAAAAGATCAGATAACAGGCAGTAACCTGACCATCTTCTTTTTTGTTCCGTGCGATCAGCAACAACAAAAGAAAATGCAGAAAATCCAGTCCGCTGGAATACAACTGCGTCGGGATCAGCGCCACGTGATTGGGCGCATATTCGGAATTCTGAAATATCACAGAAAAAACACTCTCTGTCTCTTTTCCATAACAGCAGCCCGCCAGGAAACATCCGATCCGTCCAAATCCCTGGGCCAGTGCCACAGATGGCAGGATCACATCCGCGTATTTAAAAAATACAAGCTTTCTGATCCTGCAATACAGAAGCCCCGTCAGTATCCCGCCGATGATACCGCCAAACACCACAAAACCGGAGCTTAAAGTTTCCATTATAAATCCCGGATCCTGAACAATTGATTTCCACTCTGTGATCCAGAAGAGAAGCTTTGCACAGAAAAATCCACCCACCAGGCACCACAGGATCATTGGAAAGATCTGTTCACTGTCAAGCTTCTGTTTTCCGGCTCTATATTCTGCAATCAGGCAGCCTGCCAAAATTCCAATGGCGATCATCAGACCATAACCGTATACCGTAAATGGCCCGATGGTAAGAAGTTCATTTTTCATCGGTTTCCTCCTGTTATCTCATTCTTATTTCCGTCATGATCTTCGCTCCCGTATGCGGACAGAAAACACTCCAGCAATGCAGCATTGGCCCGGTCATTCAAGGCGCTGTTTCCAGATTCTGCTACATCACATTCACCACAGATATCCACGCCCAGGATTCCCTCTGCACATATTTCTCTGACTCTCTTCAGACATTCCAGCATCGTATTCAGGCGCATATCCCCCTGGCTCCAGTTCGTGTCCGCATCATCCTTGCAGAGAACATCTTTATCCACAGAAATGTACAGCGGCAGCTTTCCCACATGCTTGCTTACAAACGCACACACCTGCGCCTCTTCCATTTCCAGAAGCTTCTCTCTGCTCAAGAATTCCACCTTTTCCTGAATCTCCGATTCCACTCTGGAAAAAGCTTCCTCATCCGGACCGATCAGGATCACCCTTTTAAGCAATGGAAGTTCCATAACAGAATCGTAGATCCATCCTCCGCAGGAAAGCAGACCTCCGAATGCCGGCGGCTGCATATCCGTGTGATTGTCAAATACAAGAAGCGAGAAAGGCTCCGATATCTTTTCCAGCCAGATTCTTGTCATATAGTGATAGTTTCCGGAATCAATAAAATGGATTCCTCCGGAAGAATAAGGGGCAATACGGCTGCGAATGGCATTTATCGCATCCTCATCACAGTAGCAGTTGGTTCCGGGAATGTCCCTGGCCTCCACCCGGGATACTTCTTTTCCCCTCCAGAACTGCTGATCCTCATATATTCCGGAAAAATCCATCATCAGTATCTTTATATTTTTATCTGTATTTTTCATGTGCACATCTTACCACGGAATGGCAGATGATGCAAGAGAAGGGTCAGTCCTTCCACTCTTCCAGTTCTTCATCGGAACCGTCCAGAAGATCCTTCAGGCTGCCGGTTTCCGCCTGGTCTTTGCCTACAGCCCAGAGCTTCATCTCCACATTCTCCGGTTCTTTTTCCCATCGGGAATTCTTCTGCTTTTGCTCTTCTTCCGGTTCTGTGGATTCTTCTGTCTCTTTTCTGTCCGCAAAATATCCGTCTGCATCCTGCGCCGGCATAGCCGCTGTAGTCTCTGCTGTAGTTTCTGTTGGATATTCTGTTTCCTTCCCACTCTGCTGCTCACTCGGCGCATTTTCATCCTGGGTTCTTGTATCATTTGGCACATCCATATCTGCCGTTTCATTTACAGCATCTGAACTGTCTGCACCAGAATCTTCCTTCTCTGTCTCCGCCTTTTTTGCGATCTTTCGAAGCCCCAGCTTCATAATAATATAGAATACGATATCCGCAGCTCCGTCACACACCAGCACCCAGCCGGAAAAGATCAGCAGAGTCATGATCTTCGGAAATCTTCCAAACAGCATCACGATTCCAAGTGCAATGAAAACAAGACTGCCGATCAGAAGCACGCTCCATGTGCCGTTTCCTCCTTTTTTCAGAAGGAAGGCTCCTTTAAACTTCCACAGACTGTCAACCAGTACAAATGCGCTGAGCATCCATGGAAGCAGTTTGATCACGATAGACGGTGTCATAAAAAGAAACACCCCCAGCACAAAAACAACCACACCACTTAGAAGATCCATGATCGTAGCTTTCGCTTTTCCACGTATGTAAATATAGATATGATAAATGCCAGCTCCGATGAGGATCAGCCCGAATACTACTTTGCAGATCACGTCCACCGTCTGCGTGGGGATCAGGATCAGGCAAAGTCCCAGCAGTATATAAAATACTGAGGAGATGATCTCACCCTTTAGAATGTTGTTGATTTTTTCACCCATGTTCCTTCATACCTCCTCTGTTATTCCAACAGTATAGCTCTTTTCCACTGGTCAGTCCACCCTGAACCGTCAAAAAAATTTCTTTTTTCCAGAAAAATATTCTTATAATTCAATACAGCCCGAAGGACTTTTCCGGCGCCATTTCGCCTTGTTCCTTCAGGCTGTATTTTACTTTTTATGTTTCTTCTTTTTTGTCATAAGACCACCGATCCGTCCGGTTTCTTTTGCAGAAAGGCTTTTCCACCCGTCTTTGATCACTTTATCCAGAACTCCCATCTCATCGGCAATCTCGTATTTCAGTTTTTCCGCCTGGGAAAGCTTTCCCTCGAGATATGCTTTTACTTCTTTCTCCCTGTTCATCTTCCACACTCCTCATCTTTTTTATGGAGTATGGACAATTTCCGGATAAATTATGCATTCTGAAAAATATGTCCGTCCTTTATGGGTACTGTCATTTTTAATCCGGGATAATGATCGCCGCAATGATATACGCCAGGATTCCGGCTCCGCCCATCAGCGTGATGATCACCCATACCAGCCGGACAAGAGTCGGATCGATATTAAAGTATTCCGCAATTCCGCCGCAGACACCACATAACATACGGTTTACTGATGATTTGTAAAGTTTTTTGTTGCTCATAATGCTTCCTCCTTTAATCTTCTTCAAATTCAACCTCAACGTTTCCCATTCCGCAATCCAGTTTTATATTTTTCGTGGCACCTTCATTTGTGATCTGTTTATTTCCGGAAGTAATGGATGTTCCCAGAGAATCATCCACCTCCAGATTTCCAAGACCACATTTCAACTCATAATTATACTCAGCAGCTTTTCCTGTAAGTGTAAGCTCCATATCTCCCATACCACAGCTTCCTTTTAAATTCTCCACCTGAAGTTCACTGATGTCAGCAGTTCCCACTCCGACTGTAAAATCTGCTTCCTTTATATCCAGGCTGCTGGAATTTTCAATGGTTCCGGCCCCCACATTTACTTCCATCTGCTCCGCTTTAAAATCACCATCCAGTTCGATGGTTCCGGCTCCCATCTGAAGCTTTATCTTCTGAAAGCTTAAGTTTTCCGGGCAAAAAATTTCTATGGAACGGTTTCTCACTTTTTGATTGCTTGCAATTCTCAGACTACCGTTGTCATTGCTGATCTGAATGCGATTGTGATCCTTCCCTGAAACTTTCACCTGGACTTTATCCTCATTCCATGTTTTCAAAACCAGTTCTTCGTATCTCAGATCACAGAAAAGGTCTGACACAGCCGAGGCCTCATATACTTTCGTATATGCGGAACTGTCTGCACTGTCTGCCAGAACGCCCTTCTCAGTTACCGCGCTCTCTGCAGCTACCTGAAAATCGTCCTCCTGCTCATCCATATCTTCCTCGGAATCTTCCACTTCCCAGCTGTCTTCATGATCCAGAACACGAAGCACCTGCGTGATTCCATGATCCAGAACACTCACATCTCCCATAGTCGCTCCCATGGCAGCTCCGCCGGCAGTAAGTCCCAGGCCTGCTACACCGAATACTGCTGCAAGGATCAGAATTACCTTCAGAAAACGTTTCATACTTTTTCCGCCTTTCTTCCATTCAGGAGATTGCTGCAGAATCCCGTAAATTTCCGCAGGATCGCAGGCAATATCTTACCTGTAAACCACACCGTCAGTAACAGTAACAAAAGTCCAAATGCCATCATCAGGCATCCGATACCGATAGTCAAGATCCCGGCCGGCGGAAGAGACACCGTCATGGCAATCCCAACAACAATGCACGCAGCTGCACCGATCACAAGGATGATCGATCCCGCTCCTGCAAAAAATGTCAGCAGGAAAGGCAGCAATGCCAGTGTCACCAAAATCCCCAGTACTCCGCCAAATAATCCTTTTATCAGAGGAGCCGCAAAAACAAGAACGATCAGCGCAAGAATGATTCCTGCCTTATTCTGCTTTTTCTCTGCGTGATAGCCGCGCTGGGCACGTCTTTTCCTGCGGTCTTCGAAATTTTCTGTATTTCCCGTATCACGATGGGCCTCTCCCTGTCCATTTCCGTATACGGTTACTTCTGTATAATGGTCCGGCATTTCCCCGTTCTCTTTCACACGGGTATCCTGATATCCGTTCTCTGTGTATTCCCCGTAATCTTCACTGTTCTCCTGAAGATCTGCCTTAATGATCGCAGCAACCTTCCCCGGATTTCCCAGTTCCCGGATCACTTCCCCTTCATTCTCAGGACCTGCATCATCAAAATATCCTTCATAATATTCCAGTGCTTCCTGTCTCTCTGCCTCTGAAATATCGGAAAGCAGCCGTTCAAGCTGTTCCATAAACTGCTTTCTGTTCATAATCAAACTCCCTCCTCAAACATCCTGGTGATCTTGGATGAATAGATCTCCCATTCACTTCTGTAAAGATTCAGCTGCGCTGCGCCCTTATCTGTCAGCTTATAATATTTCCGGTTTCTGCCTGCATATTCCATATTGTAGGCTTCCAGACATTCATCCTTCTGAAGCCTGCGAAGGACCGGATACAGCGTAGATTCTGAAACCTCCAGAACACTTCGCACATCCTGGGTGATCTTGTACCCGTAGGTACCGTCCTTCTCTCTGGAAATAACAGCCAGGACGATCGCATCCAGGAGGGCTGCTCCTGTATTAAATACCATCTGCTCACCTCTCTATGACCTGTAAAACGGACATTCACATTCCGTCTTACTACATGCTGATGAACGCGATCACTTCACGATCCAACGCTCACATGATAAGTCATGTAATATTGTTCTGTGAATAATACTATATATCGTATAATATAGTTTTGTCAATAGTATTTAGAAAAATCCCTCTATACTTTATAATATTTTTCGGAAACCACTCTTTTCACACAATATCCGAGAGAGTCAAGTTTATATTATGGAGGAAATTATGACAGATTCAGATAAAATACAGACATTACCGCTTCCTTTTCTGGAGCGTATGAAAGAAATGCTGGGAGATGATTATGATGCTTTCCTGAAAAGCTACAAAAATCCCCGCACCTACGGTCTACGTGTAAACACCGCCAAGCTCTCCTGCCAGGATTTTCAGGCGCTTTCCCCTTTCCCTATCCGGCCGATCCCGTGGATCAATACCGGATACTTCTACGAGGAGGAAAGCCGCCCTGCACGATGTCCTTACTACCAGGCGGGTCTTTATTATCTCCAGGAACCAAGTGCCATGACACCGGCTTCTAGGCTTCCCATCGAACCTGGAGATTTTGTCCTGGACCTCTGCGCAGCTCCCGGAGGAAAAGCCACTGCCCTGGGTGCAGCCTTAAATGACACCGGATTTCTCCTTGCCAACGATATCAGTACTTCCAGAGCCAGAGCCCTTCTTAGGAATCTGGAGCTTTTTGGCATGAAAAATATGCTCGTCACCGACGAAAAGCCCGCCAAACTTGCCCAGCGTTTTCCTGCTTTCTTCAATAAGATCCTTCTGGACGCTCCATGCTCCGGGGAAGGCATGTTCCGAAAAGAGGAAGCCCTTGCCCGCGACTGGACACCGGAAAAATCCGCTGAGCTTTCTGATATCCAGAAAGACCTGGTCTTAAAAGCTGCCGATATGCTCCGTCCGGGCGGAATGCTGCTTTATTCCACCTGCACTTTTTCCCAATGTGAAGACGAAGAAGTGGTAGCCTATCTTCTCAGACAACGCCCGGATATGGAACTTATGGAAATGCCAGGATATGAAGGCTTCTCCAGCGGCCGCCCGGAATATGCCGGCACAGCAGACACTTCCGATTCCGAAATCACGTTAAGCTTAAATGCATTTAATCCGGAAGAACTTCAAAAATGCGTCCGAATCTTTCCACACAAAATGGATGGCGAAGGTCATTTTCTCGCCCTGTTCCGCAAAAAAGGTGACTCTCTTCCACCTGTTTTCCGCTTTTCCGCAAAAGGACCGGACAAAAATACCCGGAAATGGCTGGAGGAATTTTTCTCTGAGATCGGCCTGAAAACCATTGGCGGTCAGGAATTTGACTGGAACCGTGTGGAAGTCCGCAAAGATAAAGTATACTATCAGCTGCCCTTCCCTCTGGATCTCCGCGGAATCTCCTTTCTTCGAAACGGCCTCTACCTGGGTGATCTGAAAAAAAACCGTTTTGAGCCGTCTCAGCCTCTGGCGCTGGCGCTTCACAAAGGAGATGTGGAAGCAGTTATCTCCCTGCCGGTTTCCGACGAGCGGCTTACCCGTTATCTGAAAGGCGAAACGCTTATGATCGAGCCGGAAGAGGCCGCTCACAAAAAAGGCTGGCACCTTCTCTGTGTGGGCGGTTATCCTCTCGGCTTCGGAAAGCTTGTAAACGGGATCCTGAAAAACAAATATCCTGCTGGCTGGAGAGTGTAATCTCTCCGCCGCAGGATATCTGCCCACATTAACATATCATTTCATTTTCAGATCAGAGACTGAACGCTTCTCCAAGAGTAAACGAATAAATATACCGTTCCTTCACCTTCCGGCCTGTCATCCGTTCCAGCGCCTGGGCGTAATCCTCCAGCTGTACATGATAACGGTCGATCAGCTTCTGTTCTTCTCCACGTCTCACAAAGTCCGTTTTATAATCCACCAGAACGATTTCTTCATCCTCTATAAAATACGCATCAATGATTCCCTGTACCAGAACATTTTCCTCACACTGCCACTGCGGATCGAGCTCCGAAGCTTTTCTTGCGATCACAAAAGGCTGTTCCCGGAACAGAAGTCTCTTCTCTGAAGCTGCTTTCATCCGCTGTCCGAGAGGTGTTTCCACAAAATTCCAGATATCCTTTACCCGGACCGACTCAGCCTCTTTTCTTTCCATCTTCCTGGCGTCAACCCATTCTCTCAGCTGTCTGCGGATCTCATCCCTGTTTGCTGTCTTCTGATAGTCCAGGCATTCCATTACACGATGATAAGCCGTTCCACGAAGTGCCCCTGTATACCCTTCCTCTTTCTTCTCCTCGATAAATCGGGGAACCAGCGGCTGGATCTCTTCTTCCGTCTCATAATCCACCGTTTCTTCCAGATCCTGCTCACTGTGGTAGCTTCGCTTTTTCAGTTCTGATACACTCACCTTCACAGGAAGATCTTCCAGATATTGATAGGGATATACAAAGGAAAAACGTCTCTGGATCTCCTCCCGGATCTCACTGTCAAAAACTCTGCCCGGATTCCAGTTCTCCAGTGTTTCCTTCTTCATTTCCCGCTCTGCCTGTTCCATAACCTCACTTTCTGTCAGTTCCCGTGCTGTGACCCGTGTAACTTTGAATTCTGCCGGATCTTTGTACAGAGGATTTGCGGTATTCATAAAGATGCCATATTCATGAAATAATGGTGCCATGCAGCGATGTCTTGCCAGTGCCGGAAGCACATAATCCCAGTAAGTCTTCCCGCCAAGCCTCCTGCCCAGAGAAAGCAATGGTTCCTCACTGTCCCTTAATGCGGACAATTCCCCCAATTCCGAATGCAGGGCTCCAATGGTTCCACTGAGGATCAATTTTTCCTTTGCACGTGTAAGCGCTACATAAAGTACCCTCAGCTCCTCTCCAAGACTTTCCATCAGGAGCGCTCTACGTATGATCTGCCTGCAAAGGGATGGAGCGATGATCCTCTTCTCCGGCAGGATCGCATCCGCACCGATCCCCAGCTCCGGATGGATCAGGATACTTGCGTTCATATCCCGGAAATTAAAGCGTTTTCCCATTCCTGCTGCAAACACTACCGGAAACTCCAGTCCCTTGCTCTTATGGATCGTCATGATCTGTACTGCACTTTCCCCGGTTCCGGAAAGATTTACCTCCCCGTAATCCACCTGATACTGCTGAAGCTTCTGGATATATCTTACAAAATTAAAAAGGCCTCGATAGCTTGTCTTCTCATATTCCATTGCCTTTTCCACAAGCATGTTCAAGTTTGCATTCCTCTGTTCACCATTTGGCATTGCCTTTGCATGGTCTCCATATCCGGTACGTGCAAGTACCTCCAGGATCAGCTGATGGACCGGCGTGTAAGCCGCCTTATCACGAAGTGTATTCATGGTGTCCATAAAACAGGACAGCTTCTCTCCGAGGATTTTTTTGTTTTCCTCAGAGCTCCCATGCTTTCTGTAGTCCTCCACAAACCTGCACACACATTCATAGATCATTCCTTCCGGATATGCGATCCGAAGCTCAGCCAGCTCTTCTGTGGTACATCCAACGATCGGTGAACGCAGTACGCCGGTCATGGGAATATCCTGCAGCGGATTATCCAGGATCCGGAGATAATTCAGCAGTGTCACAACCTCTGTTGCAGAAAAATATCCGGTTCTGGAGGCCGTATATACCGGTATCCCTCTTGCACTCAAAACCTCCCCGAAGGTTTCAGCCCAGCCTGAAGCAGATCGGAGCAGGATCACGATATCTCCATATTGAAGAGGTCGATACTCTCCCGTTTCCTTATCCAGCACCCGTTCATGCCCTACCATAGATCGGATCCTTCCTGCAATGGCAAGGGCCTCCAGCTCTCTCTCATTCTCCGTTACTTCTTCATCCTCCTCTTCCAGCAGCGGACTGTATTTATCCACAAGAAGGATCTCTGTTTTTACAAATTCCGGATCCTGGCCTTCCGGAAAAGAAGCTCCGGGATACAGAGCTGCCGCCTCGTCGTAAGCAATTCCTCCCAGATCTTCCCCCATGATTTGCCGGAAAATAAAGTTGACACTTTCAAGGACTTCCGGTCTGCTTCGGAAATTTTTGTGCAGGTCGATCCGCTGTTCCGGACTGTCTTCCAGTGAATAGCTCTTATATTTTTCCATGAACAGTTCCGGACGGGCCAGACGAAAACGGTAGATGCTCTGCTTTACATCTCCTACCATAAATATATTTTTGCGTTCATTGACCCAGCCGGAAACTGTCTGCATCAGGATCTCCTGAACCAGATTACTGTCCTGATACTCATCCAGCAGGACCTCATCATATTTTTCAGAAAGCTCTCTTGCCGCCTGGCTGGGCACATAGGTTTCTCCTTCCTTTTTCAGAAGGATGTCCAGGGCAAAATGTTCCATATCTGAAAAATCCAGAACATTTTTTTCACGCTTCTTTGCCTGGAAACGTTCTGCAAAATCCTTTGTCAGCTTTACCAGCATCTCCAGCGGTGGTGCAGATGCTTCTGTCAGTTCCGTCAGCTCAGCCAGATTTCCGTAAAAATATCGGATTCCCAGTTCCTTCAGATTATCTTTTGCATCTTCGCGAAGAGCTTTTACCAGATTTTTCAGCTGCTCCGATACTCCCTCCATTTTTTTTGAGGAAAGTCTTGCAAACTTCAGATTCCGGAGATTCTGCGCTATCTCATCATAATCCCTTTTAACGGACAGTTGTTTTAACTGCCGGATCAGTATCATATCTTTTTCCAGAGCCTCCAGATAAAGCTCCGGTCCATCCTGGAGCTGACAGGTCTTCATTGCGGTTTCTGTAAGCTCTTCCGCTTCTTTCAGTGCACAATCTGCAGCCTCCCACAGATATCGGAACCATCGCGTTCCCTCAAGACCTTTTTCCGGATCCAGATGATAATTCTCCACACAGCTGTCCAGCCATTTTTCGGGCCATGGATTACTCATCGCAGCATTATAAAGCTCCAGCACATGTTCCTTCAGTCCTTCATCCGTTTTTCCTGGCGCATAGCATTCCACAAATGCAGTAAAATCTGCCTTTCTTTCTGCATAATGATCCTCAAAAAGCTCCTTCAGCACATCTTCCTGCAAAAGCTTCAGTTCACCCTCATCTGCAGTCCGGTAACCCGGATCCAGTCCGATCAGATGAAAATAATTTCGGATCACATAGGCGCAAAAGCCGTCAATGGTAGTGATCTGTGCCGTATGGATCAACGTCATCTGTCTCTGCAGATGCTCATTATCCGGATCTTCAGCCAGTGCCTGATCCAATCCACGTTCGATACGTTCCCGCATCTCTCCCGCTGCCGCCCTTGTAAATGTCATGATCAGAAGACGGTCAATGTCCACCGGTTTCAAAGGATCCATGATCTTACTTAAGATTCTCTGCACCAGCACTGCAGTTTTACCGGAACCGGCTGCTGCGCTGACCAGAATATTCCGGTCCCGGAGCGTGATGACCTTTTTCTGCTCTTCAGTCCATTTCACTGCCATTCTCTTCCTCTCCCTTCATGATTTTTTTCCACAGTGCATCTTCTTCTATGGACGACAGCCTGTGAAACTCATATCCCGGTATCTTCCTGTCGAAGCCGCACACAGTAAGATACGGACAATATGTGCAGGCATTCTTTTTTCCAAGTTCATAGGGTTCCACTGCCGCATTTCCATCCAGGATCGATTCCCTGATGTCACAGATCTTTCTCCGCACATACGCTCCCAGAGCATCAAACTGCTTCCTTGAGGCAACAGAAGATCTTTTGCTGAAGCTTCCGTCCCGGTTCAGGGATACCGGTATGGAGGCCATAGTGCTGTCGATTTTGGTACTCATATTATCATCTGCCTGTACAAGCCCGTTCATTTTCATTTTCTTCAGCATCTGCTCATTGATGCTTTCCATATCCGCATGGATCTTCTCCTGTATCATAGGATCCTTCACATTATAATAAAACACACCGGCCGGAACGATCTCGCGATCCGGATACTTCCGTTTTTCCACCTGTAATGCTCCATCCAGATAGACCATCAGCTGAAGCTGAAGGCCATGATACAACGCCAGCAGATCAAACGAAGTATTTCCGGTTTTATAATCGATCACCTTCACATAGACCCGGTTGTTCTCCGGCTCTTCCATGATATCCACACGGTCGATCCTTCCGCCCTGAAACCTCACCTCAAATCCTTCCGGCCGGAATGCTCCATGCTTCAGCTGTTCCTGCAAAGCCCACACGGTACGCCGCAAAATACGTCTGGTCCGTTCGATCATATATTCATTTCTCGCACTGCTTTTAAGGATCGTATTTCCGTAATCTGCGGAAACCTGATCCAGACAGCTGTCTATGATACGATTTCGCTCTTCCTCCGTAAGCTCTGCCCAGTCCAGTCCCTCTTTTCGGACTTCCGCTGCAAATTTTTCCAGTGCCATATGCATGACATTTCCCATATCCATAGCTCGGAACTCATACTCTGCACGTTCTGTAACCTTCAGGCCATACTGCAGAAAATGTGCAAATGCACAGGCCGCAAAACGCTCCAGCCGGGTAGCACTGTACGGGGAAATTTCTCCATAGAGGATCTTTGCCACTGTTTTTCCAATCTTATCTGACGGTCGTTCTGAAAAAGATGCCTCTGTAAGCTTTTTTACAAGGATCCGGTATTCCGGGCTCTGAAGATACCAGCTGTACAGTTCCTGGAAGACCGCATTATCCTGGTAAGCTTCTCCTGCAAGCCCTCTCAGGAAATAATCCAGGCTGATTCCCGGAAGCTCCAGTAATTCCATAGGTTCCTGCATATCTCCGCACTGCCGGATCTCCATTTCCGGAAACATCTCCCGGATATTACTGACAAGAAAGGCCGGACTCAGGGCTTTTCCCTGGCTGTCGGACTGACAGAAGGACAGACAGAGCAGTTCTCTTGGCTTGGTCATGTTCAGATACAGATAAAATCGCTGCATGTTCATCAGTTCCTTTGGCCCCGGTGCAAGCTGGATCCCCTGATCTTTAAAAAATTCTCTGTCAATCTCCGTAAGCATTCCTCCACCGGATGTATTCTTCGGAATATTCCCTTCATTTACTCCCACAAAAAACAGTGCACGGATATCCTTCAGCCTGGTTCTCTCCATATCTCCCACAAGTACCTGGTCCATACTTGGCGGGATCAGAGCCACCTTGGCCTGGTTCAGTCCTGTTTCCAGAAGCTGACGGAAATCCTGGCGGTTCACGGTTTCCTCTCCAAGGATCTCCACCATATTATCCAGAAGTTCCATAACAATTCCGTAGATCTGGGCATATTCCTTTTCCATGGCCTTGTCGCCCTGTTCCTTGAATTTCAGTTCCTGATGCTTCAGTTTCTGCTGCACCTGGCTCCGCACTGCAAACTCGTAGAGAAAAGTACAGTATTCCCGCACCGTCTTTTTCCCACCTTTAAAGCTTAGCGCAAGCTCTCTGGTCTCATCTGCGAACCGCTGCCGGATCTCATTAAGCCTCTGAATGCTTTCCGGCGGCATTCCCCGGTAAATACGCACCCACACTTCATCCCATTTCTTAAATCCACGGATACCAAGAGCTAGCACATAATTCTCCAGAAGGTCTGCTTCCTCCCTGGTCACACAGGACATTCCGCACCGGAGATACCGGAATACACTCTCATAGGAAAAATCCTGCACTGCCATCTCAAGTGCTGCCCGGAAATATTCTACAAACGGATTCATCAGGACCGTATGCTTCTCATCAATGAAATACGGGATCCCTGCTGCTGTAAATACCTGCTTTGCAAGATTTCCATACTCCTCCAGGTTACCTGTGATCACGGCGATCTCACCGTAACGGCAGCCCTTTTCCCTTACAAGTCTGGCGATCCGGCGGGCAGCTTCTTCCATTTCCTTCTGCGGGTTCACTGCCGAAAACATGCAGATCTCATCCTGCGCTTTTTTATATATATTTTTTCGGTAACGGAAGATATTTTTTTCAAGGAAATGAAGGGCAGGTGCCTGGGAAAAGCGGGATTTTCCCACATCCTTCAAAAGGACCGGTGTCTCGATCTCCCTGGTCAGCTCCGAAAGCCCGTGGATCATCTGACGGCTCATATAAAAAAGCTGATAAGGTTTTCCTCTCATGTTCAGATTCTCATCCGCATCCATGGTCACCGTTACCAACACCTTCTCACAGACAGCAAGAAGTTCTCCCACAACACGCATCTGAATAGGCGTAAAACCGGTGTAACCATCCAGAAGGAGTACACTGTTTTTCATTTTTTCAGAAAACGGAAGAGCTTTTTCCAGCGCATCCATTACTTCTTCTCCTGTCATATAATGATCCTTCAGATATCCGGTAAATGCCTGGTAAAGAACAGCTACGTCTTTCAGCTTCATCTGAAGTAACGCTCTGTCACCGGAATCCTCGATCATCTCCTGGATCTCACTGTCCCGGATATCGTACTGCATAAACTCCGACAGGATAGACTTCACTTCATCCAGGTATCCCGCTTTACGCATCTGACCTCCCAGATAGGAAAGCTCCTTTCCATGCTGCTGTACCATCTTCTGCAGCACCATACTCTTACCGGTTTCTTCCAGAAGGATGCGGCTGTCTCCTCCAACTTCCTCCAGAACACGGTATGCAAGACGCTCAAAGCTCAGGATATCAATATTCAGGATTCCCCTGCCCGGACTCATCTCCACCAGTGTCTTCTGGGTCTGCATGGTAAACTGCTCCGGCACAATCACATAAAAAAGCTTCTCAGGATGTAGCCCCGCCTGTTCTATGATATTCTGATAAGCATAACAGGATTTTCCGCTTCCGGAACTTCCTATGATAAACTGTAATGACATCTTCATCCTCCCGATCACTTGCAGATTTTCAGTCATTCCGGCGCCATCCTGCGCCTGAAGTATTCCTATCATACCACAAATTCTACTCCTATAGAACGGTCGTTCTCTATATTCTGAAATATCTGCCTGCTCTTTTCCTTATTTTTCCAGGCACAGTATCGGATAACCTGCGCACAGCTGTGGCATAAATCCTCCCTCCCGATAATAAACTATATAAAAAGCTTTGGGAGGCGTGCGCCATGAGTTCCAAAACCAGGATCATCGTCCTACATATGAAAGAGATCATTTACACAGCTGTCTTTCTGGCTCTCGCTGTTGTTCTGGCTGTCGTTCTTTTCTTCATGTTCGGTCCCGGAAAAAATGCCAGTCATACAGCCAGCGAAAAATCCCGCTACAAGCCGGGCGTCTATACCTCTTCCATCACCCTGAACGAGAATACCTTCGATGTGGAAGTTACTGTAAATGCTGACAGGATCAAGGCCATCCGTCTGGTGAATTTAAATGAAGCCACAAAAGCTTCCTATCCTCTTATGGAACCGGTTCTGGATTCTTTGGCAAGTCAGATCTATTCCAGTCAGTCCCTGGAAGACATTCAGTATGCAGGAGACCGGAAATATACCTCCCAGGTACTCCTTTCAGCTATCACGGATGCAGTAAAAAAAGCGGAGAACACTTAAGCTCTCCGCTTTGCGATCTACGTTCAGATTTCAATCTTCTCCAGCACATCCTGCCAGATCCTTGCACTTGCATCACTTGGCATTCTGAGATCTCCTCTTGGAGAAAGTGCCACACTACCTACCTTCGGGCCATCCGGCAGACAGGAACGCTTGAACTGCTGGGCAAAAAATCTCCGATAGAAGGTCTTCAGCCATTTCAGGATCGTCTCTTTATCATAAATCCCCTCAAAGGTCAGGCAGGCAAGCCTGTAGATCTTATCCGGTGTAAATCCTGCACGCAGCATGTAATACAGATAAAAATCATGAAGCTCATAAGGTCCTACCAGATCCTCCGTCTTCTGGGCGATCTTGCCATCCTTAGGAGGAAGAAGCTCCGGGCTTACCGGAGTATCCAGGATATCCAGAAGAACCTCTTTCAGCTCCTCATCTCCGCAGGTATCCGCATAATAACGTACCAGATGACGTACCAGTGTCTTCGGGACAGAAGCATTTACACCATACATGGACATGTGATCGCCATTATAGGTTGCCCAGCCAAGAGCCAGCTCGGAAAGGTCTCCGGTTCCCACAAGAACGCCGCCTTCCTTGTTTGCCGTATCCATCAGGATCTGCGTACGCTCACGTGCCTGACTGTTCTCATACGTCACATCGTGGATCTCCGGATCATGTCCGATATCCCGGAAATGGATATTTACCGCCTCTTTGATATTTACCTCGGTAAGCCTTGCACCAAGGCAGCGGCTTAACTTGCAGGCATTCTGATAGGTTCTGTCTGTGGTTCCAAAGCATGGCATGGTCACACAGTGGATCTGTTCTCTCGGCATTCCCATCCGGTCAAAGGCACGTGCCATTACAAGAAGCGCCAGGGTAGAATCCAGTCCTCCGGAAAGTCCTACCACCGCACTCCTGCTGTGGATATGCTCCATACGTTTCTTAAGTCCCATAGCCTGGATGTTCAGGATCTCCTCGCAGCGCTCATCACGCTCTTCCTTCACAGACGGAACGAAGGGATACTGTGGATATTTTCTGGTAAGTCTTGTTTCCTCCTCTGCTACGGAAAAATCAACTCTTGTATGACTGCAGGTAGAAACTGCCGGATACGTGGACATTCTTCTTCTCTCATCAGCCAGTCTCTGCACATCGATCTCACTGTAAATGATGCCGTTCTCAAAGCGTCTGCTTTCCGCAAGCATGGAACCGTTCTCTGCGATCATATTCTGTCCGCCAAACACGAGATCCTGGGTAGACTCCCCTTCCCCTGCACTGGCATAAATATATCCGCAGATCAGTCGTGCTGACTGCCCGCTTATCAGAGTTCTCCGGTAGGAATCCTTACCTACCATCTCATCACTGGCAGAAAGATTAACGATGATATGCGCACCGTTGACGGCATGACGGATACTTGGCGGCGCAGGGACCCAGAGATCCTCACAAAGCTCTGCTGCAACAGTGAATTCCGGAAATTCCTTACATTCAAAGATCAGCTCTGTTCCAAAAGGAATTTCATCCCAGAATTCATCCTCCTCATTTTTCTCGCACTTCAGGAAGTCCACAAATTCCACATCTTCTTCCTCTGCACCTGCAAACTGTCTCTGCTCATAAAACTCATTATAATTCGGAATATGAGTCTTCGGCACAAATCCCACGATACGGCCATGATTCAGAGCTGCTGCCACATTATAGAGCTTGCCTCTGTGACGCAGCGGGAGTCCCACAAAGATCAGGGCGTCCGTCTCCCTTGTCTCCTCTGCAATATGCAGAAGCTCATCCCACGCACTGTCCAGAAGACATCTCTGGAGAAAAAGATCGTGACAGGTATATCCTGTGATACAAAATTCCGGAAATACCATCAGCTTGACATGTTCCTTTTCCATTTCATGAATGGCCTTCAGGATTTCCTCTCCGTTTGCCTTGCAGTCTGCAACGGTAACTCTCGGCGTTGCCGCTGCCACCTTGATAAAACCATGCTTCATTTTTTCTTCCTCCCGAGTTTTATCGCTTGCACTCTCTTATGATCCTCTTAAGATCTTCCACGGTAAAATTATAATTCTTATTGCAGAAATGGCAGTTCATCTCAATGTCCTTGCCTTCCTGGATCATCTCGTTAAGTTCTTTTCTTCCGATGCTGATCAGCGCTTTTTCCACACGCTCTCTGCAGCAGTTGCAATGGAACTGTGTGGGCAGTGTATCATTGATCTCTATGTCAAAGCCTTCCAGTACTTTTTCAAGAAGACTTTCCGGTGTGTGTCCCTGCTCCAGAAGATTGGTAACAGAATCGATCTTTGATACGTTTTCCTCAAGCTTTGCGATCACCTCTTCCTCTGCAAAAGGCATCAGCTGTACAATAAAGCCTCCCGCCTGACGGACTGTATTATCCTTATTCATCAGCACACCCAGTCCTACCGCAGACGGAACCTGCTCGCTGGTTGCAAAATAATAGGTGAGATCTTCTGCGATCTCGCTGGTCTGAAGAGCAACCTGTCCCACATATGGCTCTTTCAGTCCCATATCCTTGATCACATCCATAAAGCCTACGCCGACAGCTCCCGCAACATCCAGCTTGCCTTTGCTGTTTGCCGGGATACATACATCCGGATTTCCCACATAGCCCTTTACATTTCCGTGAGAATCTGCAGTTACTGTGATTCCCTGCAGTGGTCCGCCTGCATGGATCCGAAGTGTAAGGAGATCCTTTTCCCCTTTCATCATAGCTCCCATCATGGCACCGCCGGTAAGGAGACGTCCCAGTGCCGCTGTTGCCACCGGACTGGTGTTATGATTCTTTCTCGCTGTCTCCACCATATCGGTTGTAACAGCCGCAAATGCACGGATCTGGCTGTTTGCCGCTGTTGCTCTTACAATATAATCACTCATATAAAAAATTTCCTCCTTTATTTCTCGTCTGACGGAATTTCCTTTCCATGTTCTCTGGCCACAAAAGTCAGTCTTCCGCTGTCCGGCTTCGGTGCATCCTTGGTGTATGCGTCATAAACCGCCAGCGGGATCAGGCCTGCCTTTTCAAGAAGTTCCCTTACTTTCTCCGGATCATAGGCCTTCTGGTAATGAATTTCCTCGTCTCTCTCATAAAGACCATCTTCTCTCGGAAGAAACAGAGTCAGATCATACACATTGATCCCGGTCTCCTCATCAAATTCATTTTCCCAGATAAAGCTTCCCTCTTCCCGATTCTCTGCAATAGTCGTATTTCCAAGCATTTCCCGGTATTTATACGGGGTGTTCATATCAAATATGAAAATTCCATCCGGATCAAGATAATTGTTCACCAGTTTAAATACAGTAAGCAGATCATCCTCCTCTGTGATGTAATTCATACAGTCACAGACGCTGACGACAGCACGTACCGTTCCATAAAGTTCAAACTCCCGCATATCCTGTTCCAGATAAAGGATCTCATGACCGGATTCTGCACGTTTTTCCATGGCTTCGCCAAGCATTTCCTCAGAGTTATCCACACCGATCATATCATAACCGGACTCAGCCAGAAGCTCTGTCATCACTCCGGTCCCACAGCCAAGTTCCAGCACGATCCCGTCTTCAATTCCGTATTCTTTAAGACTTCCTATAAGATATTCCGCCCATTTTTCATATTCCACATTGTCCATGAAAATGTCATAAACTCTGGCAAAATCGCTGTATGCTTCCATAAAAACCTCCAAATATTTTCCGGGCGTTCCATCGCCCGCAGCGTTCACATTATACCATGTCTTCCTGTATAAGTATACGCCTCTGACATAATATGACACAAAAAATCCGGGACCGCAGCTACAAAAGCTGTGATCCCGGAATTCTTATCTAACCGAATCTCCTGCTGCTCCAGGCTTTACTGTACAGGCATATAGTATACGTCTGCAGCCTCACCGTGCCAGTAGAAGCTTGTTCCATCCTCTTCATATACATCACAGTCATACTGAGAAGAGAAGGTGAAACGGTTTCCTTCGTTATCCATCCATGCACCGTTTCCGTCCGGAACGATAACACGTGGTTTACCATCGGAGTTTCTGTAAATAGTTCTTGTCTCATCTGTGTTGCCAAGCTGCTCATCTGTAAATCCGCCATTTACGATAGCACCGGAGGAGCTGCTGTCAGTGGATGCAGTTCCATTGGAAGAACCATCAGATGTACTGCTTCCGTCTGTAGATGTTCCGTCAGATGCTGTGCTTCCGTCGGCAGCTGTAGTTCCATCTGCTGCTCCGTCAGAAGAAGCTGCTGCATTACCATCTGCAGATGCACTTCCGTCAGAGGAAGCTGCTGCATTACCTTTACCGGCAGTCTTGGCTGCGGAACCATTTGCCGCACTCTTCAGAGTGGAATCACCAAGGATCGCAAAGCTGTCGACAGACTCCTGAACCTTTTTCAGAGCATCCTCTTTTTTAACAGATGCCACAAGGCTGTAATACTCACTGTCATTTACAAAGTATTTATTGATAGCATATACATAACCGTCACTCTTGGTCGTATCCTTATATTTCACAGTATAGGAATAAATGTTGATTCCGTCTTTCTGATCTGCCTTGTAATCCTGGATTTCAAAATCGGTTCCATTTACCATGTTCTCTGCCTGTGTCATGGAAACTGCCATATCCTGGGAGTTCGGGATCACTGCAGATTCCAGATCTGCACCGGAGCCGTGAAGGATCAGGATCCTGCCCTGGTCCGGAGACTCGAAGCTTACCATATCTGTCTCATCGGACTTGTTGGCCCAGGTTGCATCTGGAAGCTTGATCGCTACGGATTTATCCTTGGATGTATAGGTTGTATTCTGTGCGTCTGCTGCAACAGTCGGTGTAACCTTCGCTTTTTTCGCCGGTGTCGGAGTAGGAGTAGACTCCACAACCACGCTGTCCTCTTTTCCTCCTCCGAAACTACATGCCGTCATGACACCAGAAAGAGCAACAGTCATAGCTAAAAGTGCAATAAATTTTTTATTCTTCATAGTATCCTCCTCATAATCATCATCAGTCACAAAGTGTGTCCGGAATATTCACTCCTGAACACACTCTTTGCTATAGTTTACGATTTTATTACAGCTTTGTCAATTGATTTCTCCCTGTACTTTATGAATATCCTGTAAGCAGATATCCTGCTCCGTACAGGATTTTTCTAACATTATAATTTTCCCAGATATACCTATCTTATTCTCTTCTTATGCTGATCCTGTATTTCCCGTTTTACGCCTTCATTACGAAAGTTCTGATTTATTCCCCACCAAGTAAGCCTCCTGTTTTAATGACAAATATCTCCCTGGATCTGTCCCCTCTTTTTTTTCTATAATTGTGTCTTTATTCATGTACACTCATGTTGTAAAGTATACCCAACCAAAAATATATGAAAAGAGGACATCCATACATCGATGTTTTCGCGAAAGGATCTATCACTATGGAAAAAGCAGTTCAGACATCTCAGAGAACTGACCAGGAGCTTTCATCTGTTCAGTTTCTCACCATTACAGCCGCATTTGTTGCACTGACTTATATCTTCACAGCATTTATTAATGTTAAGCTTCCGATCGCTGCCAACGGCGGACTGATCCACCTTGGAAATGTGCCGTTATTCATCGGTGCCATTTTATTCGGAAAGAAAACCGGAGCCATTGCCGGTGGGATCGGAATGGGTCTCTTTGACCTTCTCTCCGGATGGACCCTGTGGGCACCATTTACTCTGATTATTGTTGGGATCATGGGCTTCACAGTAGGTAAGCTCACAGAGGATCCCCGGCACCAGAACATGAAATGGTATGTGAACGCCATTGCCGCAGCCTGCGTGATAAAGGTTGCTGGATACTACATTGCAGAGGTTATCATCTACGGAAATCCACTGGCACCGGTATCTTCCATCCCGGGAAACCTGGTCCAGATCGGTGTTGCAGCTGTCATCGTTCTCATAGTGATCACCCCCTTAAACCTTGCAGTGAGAAAAACCGGATTAAAAAAATAGCTGTAACAGCTGCCGTAATTTACGGAAATAATATAAAGATCAAGAGGTGAGCTTATGTATAAGATCATGACACCGGGACCTACACAGGTCGCAGAGAATGTCCGTCTGGCAAGAAGCATGGAATGCACAAATCCGGATCTGGACGAAGATTTTGTCGAATTTTATAAAGAAACCTGCGAGAAGATCAGCGCTCTTCTCCATACCTCCAACAAAACCCTCATCTTAAGCGGTGAGGGTATCCTTGGACTGGAGGCTGCCATTGCTTCCATGACTGAGCCAGGAGATAAGGTTCTTGTTCTGGACAATGGTATCTACGGAAAAGGCTTTGCCGATTTTGTTTCCATATACGGAGGCAGACCGGAGCTTTATACCAGAGATTATCAGAACACTCTCGATGTAAAGGAACTGGAAGCCTTCCTTGCGGATAACCATAACTACAAATATGCAACCGTAGTACACGGCGATACTCCAAGTGGCATGCTCAACGATGTATCTGCCATCTGCCCGCTTCTTAAAAAATACGGGATCCTTACCGTTGTAGATTCTGTCTCCGCTTCCTTCGGCGAGCCTCTGAACATTGATGCATGCCAGATCGATATCATGTGCGGCGGATCACAGAAGGTGGTATCTGCACCTCCGGGACTTACCTTTGTTGTAGTCAGCAGTGATGCAAAGAAGGCAATGACTGAAAGAAAGGCCCCCATTGCTTCTTTCTACGCAAATCTCACAACCTTCGCACATTATTATGAAGAAAAATGGTTTCCATATACCATGCCGATCAGCGATATCTATGGTCTGCGGGCTGCTATTGACAACATTGCCGATGATCCCGGGATTCTTACACGCCACGCCAAAATCGCCGCAGCCTCCCGAAAGGCCATTACAGGAGCCGGACTGAACCTTTACCTGCACAGCGGATATTCCAGTACAGTTACTGTTTTTGAAGTACCGGAGGGCACAACAGCCGAAGCGATCCTTGAGGGAGTAAAAAAAGACTACAACATTATGCTGGCAGGTTCCTTCGATGTCCTAGCTGGCAAAGTGATCCGCATCGGACATATGGGAAACAACGCTACATTCTATAATGTAAGAGAAGTTTTCGCAGCCCTAGACGGGACTTTGCGCAGGCTTGGCGTTCCGCTTAAGGCTTCCATGGAGGATATCTTCTGCAAAAACATGCAGTAATTTCTGAGATTTCAATAGTAAAAAGCACTGTAAGATGAATCCAACTTTTCATCTCGCAGTGCTTTTTTATAATTCTTATAATATTTTTCTTTATTCTTTTACCGCACCGGATGTCATACCACCTACGATGTATTTCTGGCCGATCATGTAAACAATAATAACCGGGATACAGGTAAGTACGATATCAGCAAAAATATAGTTCCAGTAACTCTTGTTCTTTCCGAAGAACTGATATACAGCCATTGTCATCGGGAAGAGACGGCTCTTGCTTGACAGATACAAAGGTGTGAGGAAATCACTCCATACTGTCATGAACTGAAGGATAAAACATGTTACCATAGTTGGTTTCAGAAGCGGCATGATGATCTTGAAGAACAGGCTTAACGGGCCTGCGCCGTCGATAACAGCAGCCTCGTCCAGCTCAACCGGGACAGAGATTACGAAGTTACGGATGGTAAATACACAGAACGGAATCATTGCACTGGTAAATACCATGATAATGCCAACTCTTGTATCGTTCAGGTGCAGTGTACTGAGTACACGTACCAATGTTACATAGTTGACCGGGAAGAACAGTCCGCAAAGTACAAAGTAATACAGGAATACATTCAATTTTGTTCTCTTACGGCACATAACAAATGCAGCCATGGAGCAAAGTACAACGCCAAGTGTTGTAGCGATCAGCGCATATGCAAAACTGTTCAGGAATCCCTGGATCAGGCTTCCTTTTTCAATAACCTCAGAGTAGTTGGAAAATACCCACTCTGTAGGAAGTGCCAGACTCATTCTGGCTGCCTCTGCTTTTGTCTTAAAAGAGTTGATCAATACCATATAAAATGGAAGCACGACACATAAGCAAAGCAGGATACATACAACATGTTTTAATAAATTCTGAATTCTTTTTTTTGCCATTACTGCTGTACCTCCTGTTTACTCAATGTCTTAACAATAAATACACCTATGATCGCTGTAATTACAAGAAGAACAGTATTCAATGCAGAAGACATTCCATACTGGCCTCTGGAATAGAGCTGGAATGCATAAGTTGTAAGAACCTCTGTTGCATGTCCAGGGCCACCGTTTGTAAGTACATAAACAATATCGAATACTTTCAGACCATATGTAATACCAAATACAAGGTTGATCATGATAGCACCACTCAGCATCGGAAGTGTTACATACCGAAGTCTCTGCCAGAAGTTTGCACCGTCAATCTGTGCAGCCTCATAATAAGATTTCGGAATCGTATTCAGACCTGCAAGAAAGATAGTCATAACATAACCAATACCTCGCCATGCATCTACACCATAGATGGATTTCCATACAATAGCCAGATCAGACAGCCATTTCTGTTTGAAAATTCCAAGATGGAATGCATCAAGAAGTGTGTTTAAAAGTCCGTTATTATAATTCAGGATGGATTTAAATACAAGACCAATGATTACAAAAGGCAGAATAGACGGCAGGTAGAGCAATGTTCTGTAAAGCCCTTTGCCTTTAAGTCCCTCCTGAAGCATAATCGCGATCAGAAGAGCCGGGATCAGCTTAACGATGTTGGAAATGATAGTAAACTTCAATGTATTGCCAATACCGCTCAGATAAGACTTATCTGATGTAAAAATCTCAGCAAAATTCTGCAGTCCCACAAAATGAGTACCATTAAGAACACTTCTGGAGTTCCAGTCTGTAAAGGAGTAACCAACACCCATTACACTGGGAAGCAGGAAAAAAATGATATATAATGCCAACGGCAGTATCAGAAACCACTGTGGATAGATTCTCTTCTTATTCACAGAAAGCACCTCCTGTTTTAAGTTAAAACAGAGCCGGCAAATACCGGCTCTGCCTTCGGGTCAACTAGTTTTAAGTTCTGTTATTTATTTCCAGTTCTCGTCGCCTACAGTTTTTGCTGCCTCAGCACGGTTGGTATCCATGTTCTTAAGAACATCGTTTGCTTCCATCTCGCCCTGGCAGAATGCAACCATATCCTGACCAAACTGTGTCCAGTAATCGTTTGTATATTTTGTACCTGTCTGAAGTGTTACAACAGCCTTCTTGTCATCCGGAACTGTTTTAAGGAACTCCTGCTCCTCCGGCAGCCAGTGCTGCTCAAGCTTGTCATCGTTAACGTCAAGGTTTGTGTATGCCGGAGAGTTGTCAAGAATTTCCTGAAGGCTCTCTGTTGTTGTAACGAAGTTGAAAAACTCTTTTACAAGATCCTCATGCTCTGTTCCCTTGTAACCAAACATTGTCGGGCCGGAGTTGCTGCTTGGATACCAGGTATTGTCGCCAAGTGGCTCAAGGAACATTCCAAACTCATCAGATGTGCCTGTGTCTTCCTGGATCTGTTTGATGAAACTGGAATTTGCAAGTGCCATTGCACAGTTTCTGTCACCAAATTCGTTGGACATGTTTGTACTGTCTGTTCCGATCCAGTCTTCTCCGAAGTATCCTGCATCAGAGAGTTCTTTGAACTCATTCAGAACTTCAAGCATCTTCTCGTTATCTGCAAATGTTGCTTTGTTTTCATTTAATTCGTCATATAGACCAGGTGTTGCTTCTTCATAAACGCCGCCGATCTGGAAAAATGCCAGCTGATGCTGCCATCCATCTGCACCAGGCATGAACCAAGGTGTGATTCCTGCATCCTGGATCTTACCGCAGAGTTCTTTCAGCTCATCATATGTTGTCGGTACTTCCCAGCCGTTCTCTTCGAACAGTGTCTTGTTGTAAACCATTACATACTCCGGAGATGCGTTCCAGATCTGAAGTCCGTACAGTTTGTCATTGTATACGCAGGACTCTTTTCTTGTCTCCGGCATAACATTCTCCCAGGAAGCTCCTGTAAAGTCGATGCAGTATTTCTCAGGATCAACGATGGTAGATTCAATTGCAAACGGGTTGGACTGGATCCAGAAGATATCTGCACAGGAATCTGTAGCAAGTTTGGACTGAAGAAGATCTGAATACTGATCAGCCGGAATCGTCTGAAGGTCTACGGTAACATCGTAGGTATCCTCAAAACGTTTAATTGTCTCATCGTAACGATTGTCCATCCATCCTGCTGAAACCAGGATGCTGAGCTCCTCGCCTGCGAAATCGCTCTTCTCATCCGCTGCAGATACGTTCACTGCAAGTCCTGTCGTCATGGAAGCGATCATTGCTGCTGCACAGGCTACTGCCAGAAATCTCTTTCTTTTCATTAATGTTTCCTCCTTTTTTTGAACTGATTTTTCGTTCTCTCTTGATGATATTAGTTTATCATCTGATCATTTTAAAAGCCATGGATATTCCTGCCCTGTATTTGTACTTTTTTCACAGTTTATTATACTTTTTTCATATTTTCCGTAACTATACACAAGTTTCTATTGACATTTTCAAGCACTATTTCAGAATTACATTTTTACGGTTTGTACTTTTTTTACAAATGTGCTATACTTTTAGCCAATGTTTTGCACGACCATTTCACACACAGGGGGCTTACCAATATGAAAACACGCAGTCTGCAGTCCAAACTTTTTATCGCCTATCTTGGCATGGCCTGCCTGATCCTTTTTTCTTTTGCCATATTCTTTTATGTTTTTGCATCCGGGCAGCTGAAGAAAAGCCAGATCAGTGCCATGAGCACCTTAAATTCCACATTTCAGTCCCAGGTAGACTCTGCAATCCAGAATCTTGACACTGTATCTGTAAACATCAATTACAGCAACATGTCGAAATCCGTTCTCGACCAGAAATTTGACCTTAATATTTCCGATGAAATGCTTTCTGCCATGTCCGATCTTTTTATCTCCTTAAGCGGCACCGAATTGAAAGCTGATCAGGTAAATCTTTATGATTTCTCCGGATATGTGCTCCAGGCCGGCCTTTCCACCATGGTCAAAAAAAGCGACGACTCTCATAATGAATGGATCCAGAAAGCCCGTGAAGCCAACGGAAAAAAAGTCCTGACAGCTCCTTACAGCACTTACGTCTATTCCAAATCTGCCCGCTATCCCCAGTGGTTCATCTCCCTGTACCGCTCCTTCACCAACCAGTACGGCCGTGGTGTCGGCGTGATTGAAACCGCCAAACAATGTAAATCCATCTTTAAGAGCATCATTTCCTATGAGAAAAAAAATCACGGAAATGCTGCCAGTGTCTATGTTTTCAATGAGTCCGGCGATCTTATCTATCCTTATGATATCACAGCCGACGATACCAATGATATTTCAAAATATTACAAACTTACTGATTCTGACCAGGATACCCTTACCGTACAGAGTCCCGTCACAGATCAGAAAGAATACGTCTCCAGACTGAATTCCGCATATACAGGCTACACTTATCTGACTATCCAGCCGGAATCTGTGATCCTTGCCCCTGTATACAAAATGCTGAAGATCCTTCTGGCTGTTGTTGCTGCTTTTCTTGCCGCAGCAGTAATCGTTTCCTACAGGCTTTCCCGTTCTGTAGTAAAACCGGTGAAACACCTGAAGCACATTATCCAGCGTATGGAACTGGACACTCTCGGCCAGGAAAAAGTCACTTCCTATCCGGTTTCCGTCAATGAACTGGAAGAACTGTATCAGGCATTCCAGCTGATGAGCGATAACCTAAAAGATTCCATGACTCAGCTTAACGAAGCCAAGGAGCAGGAAATGAAAGCACGCAGCATGGCTTTGCAGAGTCAGATTAATCCTCATTTTTATTACAACTCTCTTTCCAGCATTATGGTGCTTGCAGAAAACGGAGATACGGATACCGTGGAAAAAATGTGCCGCAATCTTTCCAGGATCATGCGTTATATTACCAATACTGCTGAAACAACTGTAACACTCCGCGAAGAGCTTGATTATGTCCAGAAATATCTCTACTGCATGAAGGTCCGCTACCAGTCCAGTCTGAATTATTCCATTGATGTGGATGAATCTCTTCTGGATCAGCCGGTTCCGAAGCTGATCATCCAGCCTATTGTGGAAAACGCTATCAAATATGGTTCTGACTGCGAACCGCCATGGACTATCACAATCAGCAGTACAATAAACCAAAACAGCTGGCAGATCGATGTTACAGACACCGGACCGGGATTCACTGAAAAAGCCAAGAAAAAAATAAATTCAGATATCATGAATGCCATTCGAAATCCCGGCATGCCTGCTTTGAAGATCAACGGTCTTGGCACTGTCAATGTATTTCTCCGCTGGAAACTCTTCTGCAAAGATGACATCATTTTCAGGTATGGAAATACAGCGGACGGCCACGGAATTGTTTCTATTGGACGGTATTTTCAGACAGATGCGGAGGAATAATACTATGAACTATACTGTTATTGTGGCAGAAGATGAAGAACTTCTTCTGAATAATCTGGTACATAAGATTGAAAAAGCAGATCCTGATTTTCAGGTGATCGGCACAGCACAGACAGGTGCACAGGCCCTCTCGCTGGTGGAACAGATGAGCCCGGATGTGGTATTTACGGATATCAAGATGCCCGTCATGGACGGAATCACCCTGCTCACCAGGATCCGTGATCAGTTTCCCTTTACGAAATTTGTGATCACCAGCGGATTTTCTGATTTTGAATACGCAAAAAAAGCCATCACGCTGAAGGTTTCTGATTACCTTCTGAAGCCTGTAGATCCGGACGAACTCCAAAATGTTCTCCTTAAGATCAAACAGGAACTTCAGATCAAACGTGATGACTACGAAACCGTATTCGCCCCAGGTGCTTCCTGCATGTCACCGGGACAGATTGCAGAGCTTCTCAAGAACTTCATGGTACAGAATTATGCAGAGGATATCAACCTGAACCTGATTGCAGGAACCATGAACTACAGTCCCAGCTACCTGACCAAAATCTTCTGTCAGGTCTATGACTGCACCCCTACCAAATATCTGATCAATCTCCGGATGAGCCATGCACAGAAGCTGCTGATCCATGAGCCTTCCCTTTCTGTAAAACAGATCGGTGAAATGTGCGGCTATCACGACCAGGGATATTTCAGCAGGATCTTTAAGAAACATACAGGGAAAAGCCCTCTGGAATATAAAGATGAGGGAGAGCGCCAGCAGATCAGTTAATAAATTTTCCAGGTATATATAAACAAAAAAGTCATTTCACGACGTCCGGTTATGCTCTGTTCCCAAAGCATCCGGCTTCTGAAATGACTTTTTATATTTTATTTCACAACTTCATACATATACAATTCATGAAGAGCTCTCGTCGCCGCAATATATCTCGCCCGCTCCACGATCGGACTTCGGTCTTCCCCAGGAAATACAGAAAATACTTGATCAAACTCCAGCCCCTTTGCCATGTAGAATGTTGTGACAGTCAGGCCTTTTTGGAAGTTTGTGCTGTCTCTGTGAAGAAGGGACAAACGCTCCTTGGTATCAAAGCCTTCTGCTTCCAGCTTCTCCTTCAGAATGTAGTAAGTTTCCCTTGCTTCATCTGCAGTTCTTGCGATCACTGCTGCTGTTTCATATGAAATAATATCTTCAACACCTTCATCTGCATTCTCAGCTATGACTGCCTGCTTCTCAAGCCGCAGCTCTCTCACTACGCTCTCCAGTGCCTCCTCAAGCCCCGGAAATTCTTTTTCCACAACAGGTTTTCCATGACGTTCAAAAAGCTCCACTTCCGTAATTCCCGCCAGTTTATTGGCATAAGACGCAATCTCAACAGTATTACGGTAGCTCTTGTTCATCACGATCCTGCGTATATCTTTTCCAAAGATCTTAGGCAGAAATGTCAGCACATCCTGTTGCTCGCCGTCCATAGTCTGTTCTCTGTCCCCAAGAATAGTCATCCTACATTTAAAGAGTCTCTGAATGATCAGATACTGGATCATGGAATAATCCTGCATCTCATCCACGATCAGATGGCGCACACCGGAATCCTCCTGCTGAGTTTCCAGCCGATATTTCAGATACAAAACCGGATACACATCCTCATAGCGCAGCTTTCTTTTTTCATACTGAACCTGTGGAAGAGAAGGAAAACCTTCCTGTCTCAGGAAACGGTTGTACAGCACATAGAGATCTCTTGTCTCATACATCCTGTAGAAACGGCTCTTCACAGCCTCCCTTTCCTCATCCGGAAGATCGAATCCCTTAAGAGTCTCCACCTCATCAATGAAATATTCTGCTACTGCATCCATTCTGGAAAGCAGCGGGATATCCATGAATTTAAAGTAAAAAAGCTCTATGATCTCCTGCTCTTTTTTGACCACGCCTCTGTGTTCCACATCACGGAAGTTCATAAGGCTGTCCTCAAGCTCCACCAGATATCCTTCCATACGATCCAGAAAATCCCGTGACAGTTTCTCTTTCAGAAGCTTTTCATCGCATAATCCTGCAATCTGACGCTCGATCAGATCATATCTGTCTTCACAGTCAGAAACAACATTTTTCAGTCTCTTGTATGCAAAAAGGTCAAAGCTCATCTCCCGGATATTCTCCTCGCCAAGCTCCGGCAGGATATGGGAAATATAGTCCGAGAACACCCCATTCGGTGAAAGCACCAGCACAGAAGAAGATTTCAGATTTTTCCTGTCATGATACAGGAGATAAGCGATCCTGTGCAGGGCAATGGAAGTCTTTCCGCTTCCTGCTGCTCCCTGGATCACCATGATACGATCCGAAGTGTTTCGGATGATCGCATTCTGCTCCTTCTGGATCGTGCGGATAATATTCTTCAGCTGTACATCACCGTTGCTTCCAAGCTCTGCCTTCAGGATCTCATCGTCGATCTTCACATCACTCTCAAACTCATAGATCATTTTTCCACCGCGGATCTTGTACTGCCACTTGGCAGCAATATCCCCGTGGATCTCGCCAAGCGGAGCCTGGTAGGAAGCCGGTCCCTTGTCAAAATCATAGAACAGTCCGGACACAGGTGCTCTCCAGTCATAGATCAACGGAAGTCCGCCGTTCTCCTCAGCCAGGTTCGCAATTCCGATATAAAATATCTCCGGCTCATCTTCTCCTTCATAGCAGAAATCCACCCTTCCGAAAAACGGTGAATCCATCATCTTCCTGAATCTCCGACGCAGTTCGATCTTCTCATTGCTGGCATTGATCTCATGGAGAAGTGCCTGCTGGTTATCAAAATTCTCATAACCGTACTGGTCCATCTCTGTATAGTTTTCCCAGTAGTACTCATGCATACCTTCGATTTCTTTCTGTCCGGCCTCTATGGATTCATCCAGCTGTGCGATCCTGTGCTTTAATGACTCTGTCACATGTGAAAGGTATTCACGTCCGTTTTTTACCGCTGCCATAAGCCTTAATCCACCACTACAGCAGTTCCGCTTGCTGTTACCATCAGCATTCCATTATCTGCACCAAGCACTTCGTAGTCAATATCCACACCGATCACTGCATTAGCTCCCATTGCACCTGCACGCTGCTCCAGCTCTGCCAGGGCTTCTCCTCTGGCTTTCTGAAGTTCTTCCTCATAACCGGCGCTTCTGCCGCCAAAGAAATTCCGAAGACCTGCTCCAAGATCTTTCATAAAATTTACTCCTGTGATCACTTCTCCGAATGCGATTCCTTTATATTCACGGATTGCTCTTCCCTCTACAGATGGCGTTGTTGTTATGATCATGGTAAAATCCTCCCGTTTCTGTTGTTTTTTCTCAGGCATAAAAATGCCTTATTACAGAATTATACCCGAAAGCCGTCACGATGTATAGAGTTAAAAAAGGCTGCCCAAAGAGATGCCAGGCACCTTTTCAGACAGTCTTTCCTTATTATCGCTTATTTATTTTACAACTTCAGTCACATAGGAAACTTCTTCCATTCCCGGATAACTTCCCTGACGCCCGCCAACAGTCAGAGTTCCTGTTTTATCATCCCAGGTAAGCTCTGTTGTTGCATAAGCACCGTTTTCAAAATTGTAGTTATTTCCCTCATCCTCATAAATAGTGAACTTGCAGTCTTCACCTGGATATACCATAAGTTTCACCGACTCCTCAGGTTTCTGGGAAGCATATACAAGTCCCTCTGCAACAGGAAGGATACTTCCTGCTTTTACAAAGATCGGCATCCGGTCGATCGGAGCATCTACGGTTACGTACTGGCCGCCTTCATACTCCTTGTTTGTCCAGTAATCGTACCATTTCGTACCTGCCGGGAGATAGCATTTCCATGTTTTCTCTCTATGGAGCTCAGTACTCTCCGGTCCGTAATACATCGGCTCTGTAACAGCACAGATCAGAAGGGACGGTCCGAACATAAACTCATTCTCAACCTTGCGTGCTTCTTTATCCTCCGGGAAGTCAAAGAGAAGGCTTCTCATAATCGTATAATCATTAAAATGTACAGCACCTGCAAGGGAATAAATATACGGCATCAGATGATAACGGAGCTTGATAAACTTCTCGATGGCATCATAGAACATGGTTCCTTTTTCACCAAAGTTCCAGATTTCTCTTGGTGTATCAGTTCCATGGGAACGGAACATCGGAAGGAAGGTTCCCATCTCCAGCCATCTTGTATACAGCTCACAGTATCCTTTATCCTTCACACCTTCGTTATATTTGCCCTGCCAGAACCATTTCGGCTCCGGATCTGTGTTGCAGCCGCATCCACGGTTCTGCCACTTATCAGCAACTGTAAAGAAAGCGCCGATATCCAGTGTCCAGTATGGATATCCACTCAGTCCCATATTCAGGCCTTCCACGATCTGTGTCTTAAGATTATCCCAGGATGCACAGGTATCGCCTGACCACAGCATTGCAGAATATTTCTGGCCGGAAGCATAGCCGGAACGTGTCAGGTTAAGAACTCGTTTCTCTTCTGTAGTTTTTCTCTGATTCTCATAAATTCCCTTTGCATGCATCAGTGCAAAAGCATTGGCAACAGCAGGATCCAGATATTTCTTGTGCTCACCGCCGACAAGCTCATATCTTTCCCATGGCTCTCTCTTTGCTGCACCACTCCAGTCAGGACCGGAAAACGGTTCTGTGGAATCGCACCACCAGGAATCAAAGCCCTGGTCAAAAAGTCCTTCCTGTGCCTGTTTCCAGTACATTTCTCTCGCTTCTTCATTAAAAGCATCATAAGTCGCATAATCATAAAGAAGATGACCAGTCTTAAAAAACTCTGTATGGTTCTTGCCGCCTGCATTCATATTCGGCCATACGGAAACCATGGTATGGGCATTCAGTTTGTGGATTTCCTCCGCACATTCTTTCATATCTCCGTAACGCTTCTGATCCAGGATCTTCTCGCCCCAGTTTCCAGGATCCCAGGTATTCCAGTCCTGTACCACACAGTCAAGCGGAACCCCGATCTTACGGTAGTGGCGAACAATCTCAAGAAGCTCTTTTGCCGTGTAATACTGCTCTCTGGACTGTACATAGCCATAAGCCCATTTCGGCAGCATCTGCGCCTTGCCTGTAAGATAACGGTAATCATGGATGATCTCATCCATAGTATGACCGCCCATAAAATAATAATCGATCTGATCTACAGTATCCAGAAACAGATAGGAATCTTTCAGATCATCATTAAAAGTCATAAGTGAACAGCAGTCAACAAGAATTCCATATCCTTCTGTGGAAACCAAAACCGGCATCGGGATACGCATGTTATGCTGATATAAGTACTGGCAGTGACCTCTGTAATTGTAAATACCTTCCTCTGCCTGGCCAAGCCCATGGATTTCCTCATCCTCTTTCCATGTGAAGAACAGTTTTCCACGATATGCTGTTCTTACTTTCTCAGCTTTCAGATTCTGGATAAAATTCCTCTCACCGTCAACTGTCTTTACACGGTTGATGATCGGCTCCTCATCGCCTGTATTATAGTGGATCACATCTGTTTCAGTCAGTTCCGGTTTCTTCTGGGAAAGCCACTTGCTTCCGTCTGCATGCTTCCAGATGATATCACCGGATGCAGTGTTGATCTCTGCACAAACTTTCACAGTTTTCACAATGATACTTCCTGCATTTTCCTCTGCTGAAAAATCAACCTCAGGATATTCTTTTTTCTCAATGATCAGGGAGTCCTGTGCCTCTTTGATCTCTTTTCCGGAAACGATCATGCGGATGATCTCCTCTGTCACCGGAACCACCCGGTATGTCAGCTTTCCTGCTTCAAACTGTACATAGCTATCTGTTTTAACCATAATTTCCCTTCTCCTTATCTGTCCGGTAAATCAGACATTAATATTCCGTTTCTGATATCGGAGCCTTTCTAATAAAAAAGCTCCGATATCAGGACAAAATTTCTTACTTTTATCCTAACATCGAAGCCTGATTTCCGTCTATGACTTATCCGCTCATGAATTTTAACTATTTTTACTGTTTCTTCTGCTTCTCATCTTTCGGCGGTTTCCCCACGTGTTTTTTGTAAAGTCTGTAAAAATTGGAAATATTATTAAATCCGCATTCCATGGCGATTTCCGTAACATTTTTATCTGTTTCCCGAAGAAGCTCACGCGCATGGTTGATCCTCATCCTTGTGACATAATCGCTGAAACTGATATTTGTCACCTTACGGAAATAAGAAGAAAAATAGTTGGAACTCATATATACGGAAGAAGCAACTTCTTCCAGAGTGATCTTCTCACAGTAATGATCATCTATGTAATTAAAAGCCTGCTCAAGACGCTTCATTGCATTTTTCTTCTCACGGAGCATTTCCCCTGACTTGCTCTCATCCTGATAAGCCCGGATCAGCATGGTAAGGATGCGAAGTACATTCGCCTTGATCATCAGCGGATAGCCTTCTTTTTTCTGCTGCCATTCGTGATAAATCTCCCAGATACTGGAACGGATCTCTCCGCTTACCTCTTCTTCCCTGCCGATACGGTTCTTAAAATTACTTCCTCTCTCAACAAAAGGCTTCAGATATTCCGTATCAAAAATACTCAGCTTTTCGGCCACGAATTCCGGTGAAAAGATCATCACAAGAAGCTTCATGTCTCCACCGATCAGCTTCCATCCATGAGGCTCCACATTATTGAAGATGATGATGTCATCTTCTTCCATTGTATATTCCTGCCCGTTTACAAAATAATTTCCCTTGCCCCCCAACACACAGGTGATCTCGAAATAGCTGTGCCAGTGATAACTTCCAGGCCGACTGTTCTCCGGTGTCAGTTCCACCTCTGAAATCTGAAAAGGAAATTCTTTGTCAAGGGGTATGTTGTCTCTCTCTAATCGCAAATTCTGCCTCCTGTAAACGCAGACACTGTCATCGCATCAGCTGTTTCCGGCAGGACCGGCAGCCTTTCCAGTGTCTTCTTACGCTCACAATATTATAGCAGATATTATTTTTCCATGCAATCTGTGATAGTTCGTTCTAACTCTTCCAGCTGATCTTCGTGCTTCCCATGGACAGCAATGCGGAAATAATCATTACCCTGAATTCCTTTTATCATATAGTAATCGCTGTCAATCTTAAAAAACGGCTGTTTCAGCATATCAAGATATGTGAATCCACCCAATGGTCTCAGCTTCAGAATGAATTCCCGCTCTACCGGTTCATCCAGAAGATAATCCCAGGCAAACCAGCCGGATTCTGCACATTTTTCCCTGGAAGGCTGTTTTCCTATTATTTTCATAATCGTGTATTCCCCTTTCCTTTACAGGCAGATTTCCCGTGGATCTGCTGTCTGCCCTATATGACTGATTCCTGTGATCGTTCTTCGTAATACATCCGTATAAATTTGCTCTGTAACTTGCCTGCTAAATATTCCGTGCCACAGATGCTGCTATTTCCTTCGCAGCTCCTAAAAATTCCTTTATATCCTTCTCCTCCGTAAACCACGAAACACTTACTCTCACAGTTCCGCCCTCTTCTGTTCCCATTGCCTTATGGATCAATGGCGAACAGTGAAGCCCTGAACGGACAATGATCCCATATCCGCTTTCCAGAATATACGCGGCATCCGAAGCTTTCAGTCCCTGAAAATTCAGGCTCATCACAGGTCCTCTGCATACGTCATGGTTTCCGTAGATCCTTACACCCTCTATCTGTTCCAGACCACAATAAAGCATTTCCATCAGACGAGCTTCTTTTTCCATAATTGCCGCAAGTCCTGTCTGCTCAATAAACTCCGCCCCAGCCAGAAGTCCTGTGATTCCCGGCATGTTCTGAGTTCCTACCTCATACTCATAATCTTTGTTCTCGTAGGTAAGCTGTGCGCTGTTTCTTCCGGTTCCCCCATATTTCAGAGGCTTCAGCTCAATTCCGCTCCTGACATAAAATCCGCCGGTTCCCTGAATTCCCATCAGACTTTTGTGGCCTGTAAAAATAAGCGCATCTGCTTCCCATTTATCTGCATCAACAGGGATACAGCCAGCACTCTGCGACACATCCACAATCAGGATCAGTCCATGTCTCTTTACAAATTCCCGGATCATCTCCATATCCTGCACACAGCCTGTCACGTTGGAACAGTGGTTCACGATCAGCACACGGCTGTCCGGTCGTACTGCTGTTTCCAGGGCTTCTTCCGTCACTGTCCCGTTTATCGTACACTTCACTACCAGCACCGGATGTTCTCTCAGCTGTTCCAGATTATATACCGGACGTAGCACACTGTTATGCTCTGTCTGCGTTACCAGGATGCTACTGCCTTTTTCACCATAGTCCAGCCCCCCAAGGACTGTATTCATGCTTTCTGTTGCCCCTGATGTAAAAAATATTCTCTCTGTTTCCCTGATTCCAAGGAGCTGTCCCAGTTTTTCCCGGCAAAGTACTTCCACATCTTTTTTCATGATCGAGCTGCCGCCCCGGAACTGCGAAGCAGGCGTGCCGCTAAGGCACGCCTGCACAGCTTCCAAAACAGCAGGGGGCTTCGGCCAGGAAGTTGCCCCGTTGTTCAGATATATCATCCAATCATCCTTCCAGAATATTGAAGTTCATAATTTTTGCAATCTTCTTGATCATCTTTGTGTAATCACCGAAGATCAGCACCTGATGATGTCCGAATCCTGCAAGATTGTGCATGAATTCTCTTGCATCGTCCATCTGGATGTAGTAGAACGGACTGCAGTATGTATCTGCATATTCAGAACGGATAACCTTGCCTTTCTTGATGCACATGGTATCGCCTGCCGGATTGAAACGTCCAAGTGTGATATAATCATCATCGTTCTCTGTGAAGTCAACCTGCAGTTTTCCACCGAATCCCTGGCCTGTGAATGCCCAGAGTTTGTATGCCAGCGGTTTTGTTCCATAACCGTTCATCTGAAGAGCCGGTACTGCATGGTGGATGCGGAGAAGCTCGTCTGTCTCGTGGTTCGGGTTACCCATGAATGCCGGACGTTTTCCGGCATACTGCATGATTAGCATGGCCATCAGTGCATTAAGATCTTCCTCACATCCGCTTGGAATTCCCTCGTCTTTCATGATGGAATGGCACATACATGGTGTGAATTTACGGTTCTGCGGGATTTCTGTTGTACAGAGCTCATGACATGCGGTTGAGAAAGCGTTGCAGTCATAAATATCCATCATCTTTTTGGCAGCCAGATAATATTTCACGTCATTGATAAACCAGTCTGTGTTTACCTGTGTATCGGTAGATCCTGCAATGATCTTATCTGCAATCGGTTTTGCTTCCTCATCTGTGATCTCATCCATATATTTGAAAATGGATGTAAATGGAAGCTTCACCACTTCAACTCCGTAACGCTGACGAAGGATCTCCGGATCGCGGATCAGACTCTGAATTCCGAATGTAGGCTGAGATCCTGCTGTCAGTACAAGCGCCCTTGTATTGCGAACTGCTTTTCTTACCCAGAGAATATGCATGATCTCATTCACATCCTGAAGATCCATACATACATATGCCTCTACTCCGATGGAACGGCAGTATGCTGCAAAATCAATTCCTTCGTTTCCGTTCTGCCAGATAACGACCGGCTTTCCGAAACGCTCAAGCTTAGGAATTCTCCATCCCATGCAGAGGAAGCAATCGATCTCATCAACATCCTCTCCGATTTTTGCAAAAAGGTCTTTATCTACAACAAAAGACTCATTATAGCGGACATCCACAGGCTCCGTGAATTCTACCTCATCAATAACCCCTTGTAATCCCTTAACTGAATTTTTGAACGCCTCATCAGCTGCTTTTGTCTCAGCTTCAACAGTCATATCCTCTTTATGTCCGGCACGACATGGTCCCTCCCAGAAATGTGTATGTGTCAGACATCCAACCAACGGTTTTACTACAAGTTTCATATCCATTGCTTTCTGTTTCATAATAAAAATACCTCTCTTCTCTTTAACATTCCGCATTTTCCAGTTTGTAGTTTTTCCACACACTCGATATATCCTATTATACTGTATGAATCATGGAATTCCTCTTTATTCTTCCGAACAGACTGTACTTTCTTACGATTTTGTGCTATTTTCATATAATTTATATTATTATTCCCATCATTTTTATATGAATTATACAATATTTATTCACCACATTAACCTGAAAAAAATCCGCAAAAAAAAGCACCGGAAACGTGGCCGATCCGTTTTTCGGATGGAAGTACATTTCCGGTGCTGTAATCCTGCCCAATACTCAGGTTATCTTATGCCTGTGCCTCTTTCAGCAAAGCAGACATTCGGAATCCGCTTCGCTACTTCCTCATGAACAAAAACAGGATTATGCCTGTTTTTGTTCAAACTGACTGTTATACAGATCCGCATAGAAGCCCTTCCGTGCCAGCAGCTCTTCATGATCTCCCTGCTCAATGATATCTCCGTCCTTCATCACCAGGATCAGATCTGCATCCTTAATGGTAGAAAGTCTGTGGGCGATAACAAAGCTGGTTCTGCCCTTCATCAGGTTATCCATAGCCTTCTGGATCTGCATTTCTGTTCTTGTATCAACGGAAGATGTGGCCTCATCCAGAATCAGGATCTTATTGTCTGCCAGGATCGCTCTTGCAATGGTAAGCAACTGCTTCTGCCCCTGAGAAACATTACTGGTCTCCTCATCCAGGACCATCTGATAGCCGCCGGGCTGCTGCATGATAAAGTTGTGGATATGGGCCGCTTTTGCTGCTGCGATCACCTCTTCATCCGTTGCGTCCAGTCTTCCATAGCGGATATTTTCCATAATGGTTCCGGAAAACAGCCAAGTGTCCTGCAACACCATTCCGAACATCTCACGGAGATTGCTGCGGTTGAAGTTCCGGATATCATGTCCGTCAACCTTGATGCTTCCGCCATTTACATCATAAAAACGCATCAGCAGCTTTACGATCGTCGTTTTTCCTGCACCTGTAGGTCCTACAATGGCGATCTTCTGACCGTCATGCACATCTGCGGAAAAATCATTTACAATGATCTTATCCGGATTATAACCGAATTTCACATGCTCAAACTGTACATTTCCTTCCAGTCCCTCAATGGAATCCGGGTTCTCCGGCTGAAGTTCTTCCTCCGGCTCCTCAAGAAATTCAAATACCCGCTCAGAAGCTGCCGCCGAGGACTGCAGAAGGTTTGTAACCTGGGCGATCTGCTGGATCGGCTGTGTAAAGTTACGGATATACTGGAAGAAGGACTGGATATCTCCAACCTCGATAGTTCCTTTGATGGCAAAAATCCCTCCGAGAAGTGCCACCATCACATATCCCAGATTTCCCACAAACTGCATGATCGGCATCATCATTCCGGAAAAGAACTGTGACTTCCATGCAGACTCATAAAGCTTCTGGTTGTCATGCTCAAATTCCTTCAGCGCATCCTGCTCTTTGTTGAATACTCTTACCACATCATGGCCGCCGAAATTTTCCTCAACCTGACCATTTACTTTTCCCAGATACTCCTGCTGTGCCTGGAAATATTTCTGGGAGTGTTTCATTACTTTATTAATGATAAGCATGGAAACCGGCAGGATCAGCACTGCTGCCAGTGTCATCCACACGTTGATGGAAAGCATCATGATAAATACACCGATCAGTGTTGTTACGGATGTGATCAGCTGTGTCATGCTCTGGTTGATGCTCATCTGCAGGGTATCCACATCATTTGTCACCCTGGAAAGGATCTCACCGTTTGTTCTGCTCTCGAAATAATTCATTGGCAGACGGTTGATCTTCTTTGAAATATCCTTTCGGAGATTGTATGTAACATCATTGGAGATCCCCGTCATGACAAATCCCTGGATCAGGGAAAAGCATGCACTTGCCACATACAGTCCCAAAGTCCACAGAAGGATCATTCCGATCTTACCGAAATCAATACCGCCTGTACCGTTTACCTTAGCAACCAGACCATTGAACAGCTCTGTGGTAGCTTTTCCAAGTATCTTCGGGCCTGCAATATTAAACGCTGTACCTGCCACTGCAAAGATAAACATCAGGATAAAACGAAATTTATATCTGCCCATATAGCCAAAGAGCTTTTTCATGGAGTCTTTGAAGTCCTTGGCCTTCTCTGTTGGCTGCATTCCGTGTCCGCCCATCGGACCTCTTCTTCTCTGCTGACTCATGCCAATTCCTCCTCTGATAACTGACTCATGGCAATCTGGCGATATACCTCGCAGGACTTCATCAGCTCCTTATGGCTTCCGATCCCTGCCATATGTCCATCGTCCAGTACAAGGATCTTATCTGCATTTAAGATCGTACTGATACGCTGTGCCACGATAATGGTTGTTGCTTCTTTTGTATGTTCTTTCAGCGCTTTTCGAAGTGTGCTGTCTGTTTTGAAATCCAGTGCGGAAAAGCTGTCATCAAAGATAAAGATCTCCGGATCTTTTGCGATAGCTCTGGCAATGGAAAGCCTCTGCTTCTGTCCACCGGAAACATTGCTTCCTCCCTGTGCGATCGGAGTCTTATATCGCTCCGGCTTGGTGTCGATAAACTCCGTAGCCTGTGCAACCTCTGCTGCTTTTTTCACTGCATCTTCCGAAATCTCTGTCTTTCCGTAACGGATATTGGAATCAATGGTTCCTGAGAAAAGTACACCCTTCTGCGGAACATAACCGATCCTGTCACGGACATCCTTCTGTGTCATTTTCCGGACATCCACGCCATCCACTTTCACAGATCCTTCTGTTGCATCATAGAAACGCGGGATCAGATTGATCAGTGTACTCTTACCGCTTCCTGTACTTCCGATGATCGCTACTGTCTCACCTTTTTCTGCCTTGAAGGAAATGTCTGTGATAACATTCTCTCCTGCCTCCGGATATGCGAAGCTTACATGATCAAATTCTACAGTCCCCTTCACATCCTGGGAAGGCTGTACCGGATCCTCCGGATCCTGGACACTGACTTCTGTCTCAAGCACCTCGTTGATACGGCGTGCAGATACATTTGCTCTCGGCAGCATGATAGACATTGCTGTGATCATCAAAAATGACATGATGATCTGCATTGCATACTGGATAAACGCCATAACATCACCAACCTGCATGCTTCCGCTGTCTACTGCATAAGAACCGCTGTAGATGGTCAGTACGGAAACTGCGTTCATGATCAGCATCATCACCGGCATCATAAATGTCATACAACGGTTTACAAAGAGGTTTGTCTTCGTCAGAGTGATATTTGCATCCTCAAAACGCTCCTCCTCGTGTTTCTCCCGGCTGAATGCACGGATAACCGGAATACCGGTAAGGATTTCTCTTGTTACCAGGTTCAGCTTATCTACCATGGTCTGCAGGGCTGTAAATTTCGGCATTGCGATCCTGAACAGCATTGCCATAAATGCCATGATCAGTACAATGGCCACCCCAAGGATCCATGTCATGGAGGAATCTCTCTGAAGCACGCGGATCACACCACCGATTCCAAGGATCGGCGCGTAAAGCACGATACGGAACATCATAGCCATTACCTGCTGGATCTGCTGGATATCGTTCGTGCATCGTGTAATCAGGGATGCTGTTGAAAACTTATGGTACTCTCTGCTGGAAAAACCTATGACTTTGTTATAAACCAGCCCACGGAGATCATGTCCCATAGATGCAGCAACTCTGGATGAAAGAAATACCACACATACTGCAGCCATCATGGTGACCAGTGCCATCAGCACCATGCGGATACCTGTTGCTTTCATGTAATCCATCTGTATGGCATCCACATCTTCACCCATAGCTTCATATTCTACACGAACATAGGAAACACCTGCCTGTGTGATGATGGATTCCTGCATCTTGTCGATCTTTTCTCCGACCTGGTCCTTCATAGCAGCCAAAGCCTCTGCCGGCATCTGAGAAAGAGCCGCCAGTGGATCCGTCCCTTCCGGGATTCCCATTTTTGCAAGAGCTGCCTTTGATTCCTCACTGTCGGACGTCAGAGTAGAAACGATCACCATCGGTTTGCCGAAGATATCGTTGAGTTCTTCTCTGTCTTCTTTGGAGATTTTATCCTTTAATACCAGATCATCTCCCTCTTCCTCATAAAATCCATCCACAGTTTTCGCATCATCCTCTTCCATAAACAGCTTCAGACTGTCCATAGACGTCTTTCTGATCTTCTCAGGAACACTGTCTTCAATACCGTTCTGCTGAATTCCCACATTAATGATATTTGATGTGTAATTCGGCAGAGACAGATCACAGTATGCCTGAAGAAAAAGAAGCGCAATGATGAGTACGATGTAACCTGCAGATCGTTTCAGATATTTCATCAGTTTAATCACGTTTCTGTTCCTTCCTTTCTGTCATTTCATCCGGATGAAGCTTTTCTATGGCTTCCTCCGGCTGGATCTTTTCGATATTTACAAGGATCTGCTCCAGAAATCTCCGAAGCAGGCACTGTTCCGCCTCACTGAAGCCTTCCATCATCACAGCCTCATTTTTATGGATCCGTTCCAGTGCTTTTGCCTTGATTTCCTTTCCCTTTTCTGTCATGTAGATCCTGGTCACACGCTGGTCCTTTTCATCCGGTTTCTTATAAAGAAAGCCTGCTTTCTCCAGTCTCTGTATCGATACATTTACCGTAGGCGGCTTGATATGCAGGATCTTTGCAATTTCCCGCTGACTCAGGCCATACCTTCCGGACACAAGCCCCAGAACCGGTATCTGTCCCGGATAAATCCCAAGCTCCTGCATCTGACCAAAGCATTTCGTCATAAAATAACGGTCTACCTTCATAAACAGAGATAAAAAGCTGCTCTGCCTTTCTTTCTCATCTTCCTCCTTACAAAACACGCTGTCACTCCTCTCTCATCCGATCAGACACCTGCTCTTTGTTAATGATATACGAAGCAGTGATCTTCTTTTTTAATTAGTCAGCTAACTATATATAATATACATCTGCACAAAAAATGCAACTGGTTTTTGTAAATTTTACACTTTTTTAAGATTTACAGCTTCTTTAATTTCCACCTGAAATCTATTAATTAATTTGTCAAGCTAATTTATTTTCTGCTGTTTTTCCTATTTTTTTCGCAAAAAAAATACCCGCTTCGTTTTTTTATTCGAAACGGGTACTTCTTTCTGTTCCTGATTTTCTTATACAAACTGATTCACAGCCGGATCATAAGCATAATCGATCATGTCAAGCTTATCCTCCAGTTCTTTCCGGTTAAGTCCTCTGTCCTCACAGAAGGCATCCAGGGATCTGTAAAAATCCCGCAGCTGTGTATTTACGTAACTTAAAAGCATTACCGGGTCCTTTGGTATCATAATCTGTTTCCATCCTTTTATCTGATATTTATCCAATATCCCAGATGCTGCTGGATAGCTGTCTGATCTGAAATATCAGATTTACTATCTTACCAATTTTATTTTTTGTCAAGAGCCAGTAAAAAAATTTTTCAGGATTTTTTATTTCTTCAGTATTTGATAAAAATATTCCATTCCTTGTCCCAAAAAAGAACTGCCTGGTTCCGATCTTCATCCTGAAATGGATTTCTATCAGAACCGACAGTTCTTTTCCTTGTCAATCTATCATAACTTTATGGAGTTATTTTTTACTTCGTGCTGACGGTAAACGCTCCGTCCTTCACATCCAGCACAATGGTATCTCCGGCATGCACATCACCGGAAAGGATCTTCTTGGCTGTCAGTGTCTCCACATAATTCTGGAGATAACGCTTCAGAGGACGTGCTCCATAAACCGGATCATAACCGTTATCCACTACCATCTGTTTGGCAGCATCTGTAAGCTCCAGAGAAAGCTCCTGGTCAGCCAGACGGTCGCTGAGCTCTTTGACCATAAGATCTACGATCTTACCTACATTATCCTTGGTCAGCGGCTTGAACATGATGATTTCATCCAGACGGTTCAGAAATTCCGGACGGAAATGACCACGAAGATCATTCATAACCTGTTCCTGTGCCTCCGGTTTGATATCTCCCTTCTCGTCGATACCGTCAAGAAGGTACGGAGAACCAATGTTGGAAGTCATGATCAGGATCGTATTCTTAAAATCAACCGTACGTCCCTGTGAATCCGTGATACGTCCATCGTCCAGTACCTGCAGAAGTACATTGAATACATCCGGGTGAGCCTTCTCGATCTCATCAAAAAGAACAACACTGTACGGTTTTCTTCGAACGGCCTCTGTCAGCTGTCCGCCTTCCTCATATCCGACATATCCTGGAGGCGCTCCGATCAGACGGGACACGGAATATTTCTCCATGTATTCGCTCATATCGATACGGACCATATTCTGCTCATCGTCAAACAGTGTGGCAGCCAGAGTCTTGGCAAGCTCTGTTTTACCAACACCGGTTGGTCCAAGGAACAAGAAGGAACCGATCGGCTTTGTGGGGTCCTTGATTCCGGCTTTGGAACGAAGGATCGCATCTGTTACAAGACGAACACCCTCATCCTGTCCTACTACACGTTTGTGCAGCTCATCCTCAAGGCCCAGCAGCTTGGTTCTCTCACCTTCTGTCAGCTTGGTTACCGGAATACCGGTCCATCTGGAAATGATACGAGCAATCTCATCATCTGTGACAGCCTCATGTACCAGGCTTCTGTCACTCTCCTTAACCTGCTTCTCCTCAACCTCCAGCTGCTGCTGAAGCTTCGGCAGCTCGCCATACTGCAGCTCTGCTGCTTTCTCCAGATCGTAATTCTGTTTTGCTTTCTGGATCTGTTTATTGATATCCTCGATCTGCTCACGCAATTTCTGAAGCTTCTCTACGGAATGCTTCTCATTATCCCACTGAGCTTTCTGGGTATTAAAAGTATCTCTCAGCTCTGCAAGTTCTTTCTGCAGATCAGCCAGACGCTCTTTACTTAAGTTATCAGTTTCTTTTTTCAGGGCAGACTCTTCAATCTCCAGCTGCATGATCTTACGTCTCTGCTCATCCAGCTCTGTCGGCATGGAATCCAGCTCCGTCTTGATCAGCGCACAGGCTTCATCAACAAGGTCGATGGCCTTATCCGGGAGAAAACGGTCTGTAATGTATCTGTGTGAAAGTGTGGCAGCTGCAACCAATGCACTGTCTGTAATCTTAACACCGTGGAATACCTCATATCTTTCCTTCAGGCCACGGAGAATGGAAATGGTATCTTCCACTGTCGGCTCATTTACCATAACCGGCTGGAAACGACGGGCAAGTGCAGCATCCTTCTCAATATACTGGCGGTATTCATCCAGAGTTGTTGCACCGATACAGTGCAGCTCACCTCTGGCAAGCATAGGCTTCAGCATGTTTCCTGCATCCATGGCGCCATCTGTCTTACCTGCACCCACGATCAGATGAAGCTCATCGATAAACAGAATGATCTGTCCTTCGCTCTTCTTCACTTCCTCAAGTACCGCTTTCAGACGTTCCTCAAACTCACCACGATACTTGGCACCTGCAACCAGCGCACCCATATCCAGGGCAAAAATCTTCTTATTCTTAAGACCTTCCGGTACATCTCCTGCCACAATACGCTGTGCCAGTCCCTCGATGGCTGCTGTTTTACCAACGCCAGGCTCACCGATGAGAACCGGGTTGTTCTTGGTCTTACGGGAAAGAATACGGATAATATTCCGGATCTCCGCATCACGGCCGATCACCGGATCAAGCTTCTGGTTCTTCGCCTTCTCCACAAGATCCTCGCCATATTTATTCAGGGTGTCATAAGTTGCCTCCGGGTTGTCACTGACAACTCTCTGATTTCCTCTGACTGTAGAAAGTGCCTGAAGAAAACGCTCTCTGGTGATTCCAAACTCATTGAAGATCTTCTTCATGCTCGGGCTTGGATTCTTCAGCATGGAAAGAAAGAGATGTTCAACCGATACATACTCATCTCCCATAGCCTTCGCTTCGTCCTCTGCACTGACCAGTGCCTTGTTCAGATACTGACCAAATCGAAGCTCTCCACCGGAAACCTTAACCTTTGCATCCAGTGCTTTCTTAACTGTGTCAATAAAATATTCCTTCTGGATCTCCATCTTCTCGATCAGTTTGAGAATCAGGCTGTCCTCCTGTGTCAGCAATGCATACAGAAGGTGTTCCTCCTCGATCTCCTGATTGCCATATTCATAAGCAACCTTCTCAAGATCCTGGACAGCCTGTACGGATTTCTGTGTAAACTTACTGATGTTCATAGGCTTCCCTCCTATTCTATGAAAAACATTTCCAATATTCTCATACCGGAAATGCTGTGCTTTTTTCTTGTTCTAGGAGAAATATAACACCATTTGTTAGCACTGTCAAGAGGTGAGTGCTAATTTTTGTGTTATTTTTTTGCAACCGTAAAATGAAAAACTAATTTCCGTCTTTAGCTCTTTATGTTCTTTTATTGAAAGGTGTTTCTTTACGAGCTCAAGTTTCAACTCCTTACTATACTGTTTCATAGACATAAAAATATGCTCCTCATATGATAGATTTTTGGATATTTCCATTGTCTACCATATGGGGAGCATATCAATCCAACGGTTTTCAGTGCTTTTTTCATATTACTTTATTGAATATCCCTCATTCTGCCTATATAAGTGAAACTTAGCGAAACTTAAATTAAATCTCTTTCAGACAATTCAATTTGGATATTCACCAACTGTGGATTATTTCTCAGTGCACCAGTTTCCAACTTACCGCCTGCTGCCTTGCATCCACAAATCTCTTATAAATACCTTCCTGTTTCATTAATTGCTCATGTGTTCCATGCTGTGCAATTCTTCCTTTTTCAACAACCACAATCTGGTCTGCATGTCTGACTGTTTTTAATCTGTGGGCAATCATAATAATCGTTTTTTCCTTTGTAAGTGCATCTACTGCATCCATAGAATTCTGCAGAATCGCCTCGTTTTCCGGATCCGTGTAAGCAGTAACTTCGTTCCGATTAGCACAACCAGCGCAAACCCGCATAAAACCGGGACTTTTCAAAAATCTAAAGACAATTAAACATCTCTATAATCACACCTGAAATGCCTTTTTCGTAAGTCTGCGACGAAAAAGGCATTTCTTTTTGCCCAAGGAAAGGAGGTGACGGGGTATATGCCATGATTAACAAAGATGAGCGCCGTGATGTGAGTATTCGCAAGCCCCGGCCATCTATCCGCAAGCAGCTTGCCGACAGCAAACAGGCCACCAGCCCGAAAAAGGCGGCGGCCAGAACCAAGAAAAATGAATTGGAGGTATGAGGAATGATGCACTTTACCGTGGAAGAAGAAAATTTGATCTGTATGTACCACAACGCAGACCGACGCAGGACGATAGGCAAGATCACCGCAGCCATGCCGGGTATGGACGGGGATAGGATAAAGTATTCGCCCACCTCTGCAAACATGCGGGAGAAGCTTTGAAACTGGCGGTTATCAGCCCCGAAAGGCGTAGGTTACAGTCATTATTAGCCCCTGAAACAGGTACAGATGCGCAGCGGGTGTATCTGTTTCGGGGGTGTGCAGGTGATAGCCGCAAAGCGGCGTAAGAGGGTGCAGCCCTCTTGATCGTTATTCTTGTTCCAGCGGGAAGCTCGTCGATGTAGTCCGCATAGTGGGCCAGCACCTTTTCTGTGGCCCACTTCTCACCGGCAACGGCGGCTTTGATTGTTTCATAGTCCAGCAGCTTTTCTTGTCCGTCCATCCTGATACCCCCGTCAGATTGATTTTTTCCATGATACCATATCTGGGAGTATGGAGCCAGAGAAACCGGCGATTTTCTGCTGGTAAATTCTACGCATTTAGAGCGGCACTATGGCGGGGATAGGATAAAACACTCACATACCCCGCCGACTATGCGGGAAAAACCTTGAAATATAGGGCTTTTTAAGGCCCTAAATGCGTAGGTTGGTGCTTTGTTGCGATATGCTCCACAGTTACGGTGTATTGTTCATATTCTGTTTTCGGGAATCTTTATGAAATCTTCAAAATTGCCCGGTATGCTATCCGTAGAATCAAAGAAAGGACTTGATTATATGGATATGATTTTGAAAACGACTGACCTCTGCAAAAATTTCAAGGGGCAAATGGCGGTAAACAATGTGTCACTGAACATCCGGCGCAACTCGGTTTATGGTCTGCTGGGGCCGAATGGGGCTGGCAAATCCACGATCTTAAAAATGCTCACCGGCATTTTGCGCCCCACATCGGGAAGCATCGAGTTTGACGGCCACCCGTGGAAGCGGAATGATCTGGAGCATATCGGTGCTTTGATTGAGATGCCCCCGCTTTACGAAAATCTGACTGCATACGAAAATCTCAAAATCAGAACTACATTGCTCGGCCTGGACGATGCACGAATTAACGAGGTATTGCAAATTGTCCAGCTCACGAATACCGGCAAGAAACGGGCCGGGCAGTTTTCTCTTGGTATGAAGCAGCGGCTTGGTATTGCTATTGCATTGCTGAACAGTCCCCAGCTTTTGATTCTGGATGAACCGACTAACGGCCTTGACCCTTTAGGGATTGAGGAACTTCGAGAGTTAATTCGCTCTTTTCCCTGCAAAGGGATTACAGTTATTTTGTCCAGCCATATTCTGTCAGAAGTCCAGCAGATTGTAGATCATGTGGGTATCATTGCTGGCGGCGTCCTTGGATATGAGGGAGAGCTTCGCGCCGGTGAAGATTTGGAACAACTCTTTATGGATGTTATTCGCAGAAATGGTAAGGAGGGATATTAAATGGAGATGGCATATATTCAGGCAGAGAACCTAAAGCATAAGAGAACTTTCACAAAAACGCTGATCGTTCTGGCCCCGTTTGTAACTGCGCTTATGAACTTTTTTGCCCCTCTTTGGTTCCAGCTCAATTCTTATAATTGGTGGTATAACCTGCTTTATCCTGGATTCCTTACGCTCACCTGTGCCTTGATTGAACAGCGGGATAATGGCAAACTAAAATATCGTGCCGTTGCTTCATTGCCTGTTTCGCAGAACAAAGTCTGGAAAGCAAAAATTGGAGTGGCCGGTATTTACTCCTGTGTGGGGAATTTCATTTTCCTGGCGCTAAATCTGTTGGGCGGTTTTGCAATATTAGTTATCAACGAAATTCCCCTGACAATCGGAATTTGCCAGGCTGCGGCCGGAACAGCTTGTATTGTCATTGCAAGCCTATGGGAAGTTCCGCTGTGCTTATGGTTATCAAAAAAAGTTGGTATCTTTGTCACGGTTATTCTTAATGCCGGACTTGGAAGCGTTTTAGGGATTTTCACGGCTACAACCTCTTTGTGGATGATCTGCCCGTATAGCTGGGTGCCGCATCTTATGATTTCCGTGTTAGGTATTTTGCCTAATGGTGAGCCGGTTGCAGATCAGAGTACGGCAATGGCATTTTGGATGATTATACTTGTATTGGTCATTTCGCTGGCCTGGTTTGCGGCGCTGTCATTTTTAACTGCAAGATGGTTTGAGAAAAAGGAGGTGGGGTAACTATGGTATCTGTGGTTCGCTGCTGGAAAGCAGAATATCAGAAGTGTAAACATAGCATTTTGCTCTATATGCACAGCATGATTCCGATTATATGTGCGGCGATTTTTGCGGGTTACTATCATATATCCAGATGGGAACTGGCAACCAAAATCAGTGCCTATCTGGAAGTGCTGGCCGTTGCGTTCCCGTTTCTGATCGGCATTATTGTGGGCCTGGTTGTTCAGATCGAAAATCAGGCCGGGCATTATCAGCTTTTGTTGGGAACAATCCCATCTCGCATGGCAACGTATATTGGTAAACTTGGTTTTCTGATGATCTGTGCTTTTGGCGCAACATTTTTAGCGTTAGGAACATTCGCTGCACTATATAGGGATGCTCCGGCAAGCCTTTACCTGAAAGCAGGGATTCTATTGTTGATTACCATGCTTCCCATTTACCTGATTCATTTGTTTGTGGGAATGAGCTTCGGAAAAGGTGCATCTATGGGATTGGGAATTGCAGGGAGTTTAATAGCTGCCCTTATGATAACAGGGCTTGGTGACGCTACATGGAAATATATTCCCTGGGCCTGGGGCGTTCGTGCTATGGATTACACTGTGCTTGCATGGGATAGCCCCCAACTGTATGCACAGGTAAAAACCGATTTTTTCAGCGGTATGATTATTTCTGTATGCTGCACTGTTTGTCTGCTGATTGCCAGTTTGGTTTGGTTTCATGGTTGGGAGGGAGGTAAAAACAGTGAATAAAAAGTGCCTGTTTGCCGTGGTAATTGTGCTTGTAAGTCTTATATGCTTATCGGCCTGCGGTGCGCTCCGCGATACCGCCGATAAAAATAAGGCGTTAAATGAATCTCTGCCGTATTATGAGCTGAACGCCGCAAACTATGATGAAATTTCATATAACGGCCTGACATATACCATAACGGATGAATGTCTTGAAATGTCAGAACTGCAAGAAGAAATCGGGCAGGTATCGAAACGCTTCAAAAATGTGGCGGGGGAAGATTTCAGTTTCGGCTACGTTTACAGTATTGTGGATGTGGATATAAGCAATGCCGTAGCTGTAAATATCAACAATGAATATCGGAAAGCTGACATTAAAAATAATGATGAGTAACCTCGACAATGTGGTATAATGGGGCGGGAGGTGATTTTTTGACCCACTTACTTGTAGTTGACGATGAAGTTTCTATCTTGGAATTGATTAAGAACAGTTTGGGGAAAGATGGATATTTGATAACAGTCTGTCAAAATGCGGATGATGTAGACATCAAAAAGCTGCATTTCTATAACCTCATTCTTTTGGATGTGATGATGCCTGGCACAGACGGGTTTGAGTTTTGCAAACAGATCAGGAATATGGTAGACTGCCCGATTCTCTTTCTGACCGCAAAGACATTAGAGGAAGATATATTGTTTGGATTGGGCATCGGTGCGGATGATTATATTACGAAACCTTTTCGTATTCAGGAGCTTCGCGCCCGTGTCGCGGCACATTTACGCAGAGAAAAAAGGGAGCATCACAGCACACTTTCATTTGAGCCTGATATAAGATTTGACCTTTCCGCAAAGGTACTGTATGTTTCAGAACAGCCGGTTCCCCTTACCAAAAGCGAGTATTCAATCTGTGAATACCTTGCGAAAAACCGGGGACAGGTTTTTACAAAAGAACAAATCTATGAAGCCGTTTTCGGGTTTGATGGAATAGGCGATAACTCTACGATCTCAACGCATATAAAAAATATTCGTGCGAAATTGGAGCATTTCAAAATAAGTCCGGTCAGCACCGTATGGGGGATAGGATATAAATGGGAGTGAAAAAGAAACCTACATTGAAAATATTGTTTCGCCAGTTTGCTATCTCCCTCATTGTCATGCTGGTAGCGGCAATTATTGTCCCTTCTGGTTTGGAGGGACTTGCTGTAAATGCTGGATTAGCTACAAGAGCAAATCTAAGTGAATTGCAGGTAAAAGAGATCATTCCAACGCTGACGATTGCCCCGGATATTACAAAGGTTGTGATTCCACAGGGATGCGGCTACTTAATTCTGGACAAGAACTTTAATGAGCTTTACAGCAATATGGACGATGATGAAAAAGAAATTGCCCTGCTGTACGCAAAGGGAGAATATATTGAATATGCTACGGGGAGGCAGTTTGCACTTGTTGTCCGGGAAAACGAATTTTGCGTTTTAAGGTATTATATTGGTTCTCAATTTACAGTGTCATGGCTACCGGAATATTTTCCATCTCCTGACACGCTTGCGTTTATCCTGATGGCTGTAAATTCGCTGCTGGTCATTATCATACTGACCGCCAGATTTGCTAAAAACCTGCGTACACAACTGACCCCGCTTTTTGAAGCAACTGCGGAGGTTTCAAAGCAAAACCTTGATTTTGAAGTAGGACACGCCAAAATCAAAGAGTTTGAAGATGTCCTTGCATCTTTTTCAGATATGAAAGATAATCTGAAAATTTCGTTAGAACGGCAATGGAAAACCGAACAGACACAGAAAGAGCAAATCGCCGCGCTTGCCCATGATTTGAAAACGCCTCTGACGGTTATTCAAGGAAATGCTGATTTACTCACAGAAACAAATCTTGATGATGAGCAACGATTATACGCTGGTTACGTCGTGGAAAGCTCCGGCCAGATGCAGTCATATATTCAAACCCTGATTGATATATCACGGGCGGCGGTTGGTTATCAGCTCCATATTAAAAGTATAGACTTGCCAGCGTTCATGCAGCACTTGTTCGGTTATATGGAATCACTATGCCGGACAAAAGAAATCCGGCTGCAAATGAATACTGTTTCACTCCCTCAAATGCTGAAATTTGATAGGGTGCTGATAGAACGTGCTATTATGAATGTTATCAGTAATGGGCTGGACTACTCCCCGCAAGGCGGAACGCTTTATGTGGATATTCAGAGTAACAACGGTTTCGTGGAAATTTCAGTCACAGACGAGGGAACGGGGTTTTCTAAAGAGGCATTATGCCACGCACAGGAACGGTTCTATATGGGCGATCAAAGCCGCAATTCAAAGTTACACTTTGGTATGGGTCTATATATTACAAATTCGATTATGGAACAACATAATGGTCAGCTTATTTTAGAAAATTCAAAAGAAACCGGCGGCGCAAAGGTTACTATGAAACTTCCTTGCTGATTTTCCGATAGTGTAATGGACGTCTTTTATGTCCGTCCATTTTTCAAATCTTTATGGAATCTTCAAAAATTCCTCTTATCATGTATCTAAAGAAAAAACATCTGCCCAGCGGCAGAAAAGAAAAAAACCGCTGCTGGGCAGACCCATTTTCACGCTTAATTTACCTTTGCAGCTTTTTTACTGTCTCCCTGTCCAAGTGTCCTTGCAAGAAGTGCATTGGTTCCTACACCGGTTCCAATCCCCACTGCCACCATAAGCATCTGCACTGGAAATACCAGTGTCAAAGCATTTAGTGCTGTCTCACTGCCTGCAATGCCATAGATAGGATCATCGGGATTCCCATCTGGATCATCAGCTTATTTACCAGCATATCCTTCATCTTGTTGCTTTCCGCCATTTTGTTTTAACAAATGTAGCAAGAATTCTCCCACCTCTTCAGGTGGTGAGATGAATTGCACATCTGGGCATATCTGCTCAAAAAATCCCTATAGTACAAAAGAAACACTTGTTCTCCATCCCCTGATGTAGTATACTAAAAAAGAACAATTAGTTCATAAATACATATCAGTCGATAAAAGAAAATGAATGATAAATATAATGGAATTAGACAATAATTCCCATTCAGTATTTCTACTATACTATCACCTGGTGATGGTTATAAAATACAGAAGGTGAGAAGAATGAACCGCGCCGTAAAAATAAGGATCTATCCAAATAAAGAGCAGAAAGTCCAGATAGAGAAAACAATCGGCTGCAGCCGCTTTATCTATAACCAGATGCTCGCGGACAAGATCAGCTATTACCAGAAAGAAAAAAAGATGCTCCGGAACACACCGGCCGGATATAAGAAGGAATATCCCTGGCTGAAGGAGGTAGACTCCCTTGCCCTGGCGAATGTGCAGCTGCATCTGGAAAGTGCGTTCCGGAAGTTCTTCCGGGAACCATCCTGCGGATTTCCACGTTATAAATCAAAGAAGCATACAAGAAATTCGTATACGACCAATGCAGTAAACGGGAATATCCTTTTGCAGGATAGCCATCTGAAGCTTCCGAAGATGGCTGCCATAAAGATAAAACTCCACCGGCAGATTCCGTCAGACTGGAAGCTGAGATCCGTAACTGTGAGCCGTGAGCCATCCGGGAAATATTTTGCAAGTCTTTTGTTCTGCTGTGAGAACCAAACCGTGGAAAAAAGACCGGCAGAGAGATTTCTTGGGATCGATTTTGCCATGCAGGGAATGTGTGTATTTTCTACAGGAGAAAGAACTGGGTATCCTATGTTTTACAGAAAAGCAGAGAAAAAACTTGCAAGGGAACAGAGAAAGCTCTCCCACTGTGAAAAAGGAAGCCGGAACTATCAGAAACAGAAGAAACGGGTAGCTTTATGTCATGAAAAGATAAAGAACCAGAGAAAAGATTTCCAGCATAAGCTCAGCAGGGAGCTTGCTGAAAGATATGATGCAGTATGCGTGG
>NZ_QUJX01000013.1:116938-141346 GCF_003480785.1 Ruminococcus sp. AM26-12LB
CAGGGAGCTTGCTGAAAGATATGATGCAGTATGCGTGGAAGATCTGAACCTGAAGGGAATGTCCGGAGGCCTGCATCTTGGGAAAGGCGTGCAGGATAACGGGTACGGGCAGTTTCTGTCCATGCTTGGATACAAGCTGGAAGAGCGCGGAAAACATCTTATAAAAGTAGACCGTTATTTTGCATCCAGCAAGATCTGCAGTGTATGCGGACATAAGAAAAAGGAACTAGCATTGTCGGATAGAATGTATGTCTGTGAATGTGGAAACAGGATGGACCGGGATGTGAATGCAGCAGTCAACATCCGGGAAGAAGGAAAAAGGATCTATAAAGAATGTGCCTGACGGCACAAGAAAAAAATCCGTAACCGGATAAACATAAAAAACAAAACCGCGGGACACGCGGGGATAGCCTGTTTTAGCTTTGCCCTAAAGGGTAATCGAGCAGGAAGCCCCCACTTCAAAATCGTAAGATTTAAGTGGTGGGAGCATGTCACCTCCTTTCTTTTTGGCACAAAAAAAGTGCGCACCCTGTCATATAAGCTGGACTTACGCTGACACGCTACACACTTTTTCATGACGATATTCATTTTTGTAAAATGAAAACGAGTAGCCGGTAAACTGGATTTACGCTTACTTGCCACTCGTTCCCTGTAATTATATTGCCTCTTTTTCAAAAAGTCAAACAAAATTTTATTCCATGCATCTGCCCTGTAAACCCTAGTTACTGTTCACTCCGTTCTCAGCAACACGCTTCGCGATGCACAGAATTTATGCTCCACTGTTTCCGTCAGCCCTTCCGACTTCATAAAGAAGAGTTCGTTTCCTACTCAGGTTTCTCGATTCTGAGCATGCGATATCCAATTCCTATGTGCGTCTGGATATATTGTACACCGTTTTTTTCAGGCTCCAGTTTTTTCCGCAGTGTTGCCATAAAAACCCTGAGAGAAGCAACATCGTTTTCCGAGCAGCGTCCCCAGATCTGCTGAGTAATATATGTATGTGTCAATACTTTTCCAACATTACGGGATAAAAGGCAGAGCAACTTATACTCAATGGGCGTCAGATGCAGTTCTCTATCCTTCAGGAATGTACAGCCAGCCGTGTAATCTATCTTTAATCCACCATTTTCAAAAACAGAGGTTTCCGGCTGTTTTCCTGCCTGCGTTATGGCAAGCCGCCTTTGACTGACACGGATACGCGCAAGTAATTCTTCTACTGAAAATGGTTTTGTGATATAATCATCTGCACCCGCATCCAGTGCCTCTATTTTGTCCATATCTTCACTTCTGGCACTGATCACGATGATAGGCATATTCGACCAGGTACGGATTTTCTTTATTACCTCTACTCCTTCCATATCAGGAAGGCCCAGATCCAGAAGAACGATATCCGGATTGTGTGATGAAGCCTCCAAAATGGCTGAAGCTCCATTTTCTGCAGCCAGATATTTATAGTCATGTGTTTTTAATGTGGTAACGATCAGGTTCCGTATGGGTCTGTCATCCTCAACCACCAGAATTAATGTCTTATTCATTTAATGTCACCTCGCTTAATGGTAAAGTAAAAGTAAAATTACATCCATGCGGAGCATGATCTGAAAGAACCAGTGTTCCATCGTGAGCTTCTATGATAGAGCGGCAAAGTGCCAGGCCAAGCCCCAGACTCCGTTGGCTGTCTGCAACGGTCGTTTTCCCTGTATAAAACATCTCAAAAATATGTGGCTTCATTTCATCCGGAATTCCGGGGCCGTTATCTTCCACGCTTACCTGTGCTTTCCCGGCTTTTTTGAACCCCCGAATGCTGATGACAGAGCCTGACGGCGTATATTTTATCGCATTATCGATCAAATTTACCAGAACCTGTATAATAAGATGCACGTCCATACGTGTAAGAACAAGTTCTTCACAGTCCGCCACGATCTTATACGCATCATGCTTCCGGCTGATATGTCGGAGTGACTCTGCTATCACCTCATCCAAAAGCTGATCCGTAAATTTAAACTTCAATCTTCCATCATTGAGCCTGGTAATGGAAAGCAGATTTTCCACAACTCCGATCAGCCACTCTGAATCCTCATGAATGTCCGTGTAGATCTGATACCTTGTAGCTTCATCCAGACGGTCACTGTTACTGAGAAGCATATCTGCATTTCCGGAAATAGAACAAAGCGGAGTACGCAGGTCATGGGAGATCGCCCGAAGAAGATCGCCACGCAGCTGCTCATTTTTTGCTAAAACCGCATTTTTTTCTTTTTCTATGGCATTTTGTACATTCTCCATTGCAAGTGCACATTCATTTATTACAGACAGCAGGATGCTGTATTCATAAGAGTCCAGTGTTTCTTTCTGCAGAGGGATCCCGATTACGCCATAAACATTATTCCCGCTTCGAATTGCCAGATATAAGCATTTTGCCTGTGAGAAATACTGTGTGGATGCGCCGGCACGCTGTCTGTTTTCATAAGTCCATCTGGCCGCCTGTTGTTCTTCCTGTGTCAGAAAATCCTCTGTGCTCTCTTTTTCCCCGGAAAAAAGCTTTCCTTCTGATAAAGTTCCATTTTCCACAACATATGCCGTGATACTGCGGTTTAACAGGCGTATCAGCTGTGTACAGGTAACTCCGAGGATTTCTGTCTCACTTTTTGCCTTTTGCAGCAGACGATCCGTATCAAACAGAACCTGTGTGCGAAAGGCAATCTGTGAAGACAGCTTTGCATGCATTTTCAGCTTTGCCGCAAGGGTTCCTGTAAGTACGGACGAAATAAGCATTATGAAAAATGTCACCGGATATCCCACCGCATATATCTCAAAAGACATCCTTGGCTCCGTCAGGAAAAAGCAAAATAAGAATACACTTAAAAAGGATCCGGCTACACTGCAAAGATAACCATCTGTCACGATCGAAGTTATCAATACGCCCAGAATGTATATCGTTACAATATTTGTATCCGTAAGATCCAGTTTCTGAAACAGCAGGCCGATCAAAGTGCATACTGCAAATATAAAAACCGTCAGCAAGTAATCTTTTGCGGACGGTTTTTCCACATACCATGCAAATGGCCGTTTCGGATAGGTTCTGTTTTTTACTGTATCCTCCATTTTCAAGCTCATTCTGTCATTCTCCTTCTGCTACTGTTTTCTGGAATTATATCACGCAGCTGTTCTGTGGTCAAAATTTTTTCTTCATGGCAATGAGCTATATGCGGAAGCACTTCTGAAGAGCTCTGTACTCTCCTAATACCAGTAATTTATCATTCTCTGCAAAATACGTTTCCGGAGAAATTGCAATACTGAATTCCTCTTCATTTTTTACTGCCAGGATATTAATATTGTAGCGTTTTCTGATGTCAAGTCCACCCACTGTTTTTCCAACCCATTCTTCCGGCACTTCCACTTCAAAAATTGCATGGGAAGCGTCCACCTCCATATAATCCAGGATATGATCATCTGTATAACGGATGGAGGCCCATTTTGCCACCTGCTTTTCCGGATAAACTACCTTATCGGCACCATTGCGTAAAAGAAATTTTTCCTGAACATCACGTTCAGCTCTGGATATCACCAATTTTGCGCCCAGTTCTTTCAGAAGGGATGTTGTTTCAAGAGAATTTTGAAAGCTGTCTCCAATGGTCACAAAACAAATGTCGTAGTTTCCAATTCCAAGGGACTGTAAAAATTCAGCATTGGTACTGTCACCAATCTGAGCATTCGTCACAAATGACAGTACTTTGTCCACTCTTTCTTCCTTCCAGTCAACTGCCATAACTTCATGTCCCAGCTGATTGAGCTGCATGGCAATATGTATTCCAAACCTTCCAAGTCCAATAATCAATACATTTTTCATAATATTATTTTTCTCCTTCTTATCCAACCGTGATTTTTTCCAGAGGAAGCTTTGCATTTCCCTTATTTCTTCCGGAAAATACCGCATAGATCAGGGTCAGGCCACCTACACGTCCCAGATACATCAGTATGATCAACACGACTTGTGAAAAAACATGAAGTTCCGGTGTGATTCCCAGAGTCAGACCTACCGTACCAACAGCTGAAGCAGCTTCGTACAGACAATCTAAAAGCGGAAGGCCTTCGTACACACTGATCGCTATTCCGCCGCCAAAGAACAAGGCAAAATATAACATGGCTATTGTCGCTGCATTTTTTATCACATGATATTCAAGTCTTCGCCCAAAAGCTCCTGCATTTTCCTGACTTCGAAATGTCGCAATTGCATTTAAAATAAGTACTGAAAACGTTGTTGTTTTCATTCCACCTGCTGTAGATCCCGGTGAACCACCAATTAGCATTAACAATATCATAACTGCTTTTGATGCCTCACTCATCTCTGAAATGTTTATAGTATTAAATCCGGCAGTTCTTGTCGTTACCGATTGAAACGCTGCTGCCAGCAGGCGTTTTCCCATGGGTAATTTTGTCAGATCACAGATATAGAAAAAAACTGCCGGAAATAAGATCAGACATGCGGTAGTCATGAGAATGATCTTGCTTTGCATGCGGTAGCGTTTAAAGTTCAGTTTGTTTGTATAAATATCATCCCAGGTGAGAAAACCGATTCCACCTATAATGATCAGCAACATGATCACTACATTTATAAGTATATTTCCGGAATACTCTGTCAGTGATGGAAAAGAACCGGAGGCTGTTCCCAAAATGTCAAATCCGGCATTGCAGAAGGCAGAGATCGAATGAAAGACTGACATCCAGATTCCCTTTTTTCCATAATCTCCCATAAAAACCGGCAGCAGCAACACCGTCCCTGCAGCTTCGATCAAAAATGTTCCCCTCAAAATAAACCTTGTTAGTCTGACGATTCCTCCGACTTTTGGAGCTGAAATTGCATCCTGCATGGTGCTTCTTTGCATGAGGGATATTTTCTTTCCGGAAAGAAGGGAAACAGACGCAGCCACAGTCACTACTCCAAGCCCACCTGTTTGTATGAGTGCAAGAATGATCGTCTGACCTGCCAGGGACCAGTAGCTTCCAGTGTCCTTTACCACAAGACCTGTAACACATACCGCCGAAGTGGCTGTAAAAAGTGCCTCATGAAATGGTGTGATCACTTTCTCCGCAGAAGAAAATGGAAGCATCAGCAGAACGGTTCCCAAAAGGATCACTCCTGCAAACCCCATGATAATCAGCTGAAAAGATGTCATATGTTTTTTCTTATATGATTTTTCCGGCATAAATGATCAGAACTCCTTATCAATACTTTTAACAGTGCTATCCTCGTAATGCATTTTATTATATATAACTACTTTCAAAGATAGTATAAAATTCTCTGCTTCCGTATTAAGATTTTATAAAGATATGATATTGAATTGAGAATTATTTTAACCGAATCAAGGAAATTACCTGCTTTGATGATCCTAAGCATTACCTTAATACTACAGTTTTTTAATTGTAAACTCATTTTATATTTGTAGTTGACATTCGATATTTCTCTGTGATAAAGTGATACCCGTACAAAAAAACTCAAAAGGAAGGTATTGACATGAACACTGCATCATGCGAAAAAGAAGCTCCATCGCTTTCCAGAGATGAAGCCATTGCAATTTTAGATACTCCGGACGAAGAACTTGAGGCACTGATCGACCGTGCCAGCAGTTTACGTTACAAATATAAGGGAAACCGGGTAAGCATCCACATCCTTACCAATGCCCGCAGTGGTAACTGTTCCCAGGATTGTGCCTACTGTGCCCAGTCATGTCGTTCCACTGCCGATATTGATAAATACAAATGGGTAGATGAAGACAAATTATATCAGGACAATGATTTCGTAAATGATTATCATTTATCCAGACATTGTATCGGACTGAGTGGTATGAAATTTACAGATAAAGAGATCGAGGAGCTGGCCCGCAAGATCCGCAAAATGAAAGAACACGGAACCCATCTCTGCTGCTCCATAGGCTTTCTCACAGAGCACCAGGCAAAAATGCTCAAAGAGGCTGGTCTTGACCGGATCAACCATAACCTGAACAGCAGCCGTTCTTTTTATCATAATATCTGCAGTACACATACCTTTGACCAGCGTGTCCGGAATATCCATATGCTTCAGGGACTTGGTTTCGAGATCTGCAGCGGCGGTATCATTGGCATGGGTGAAAGCAAGGCAGACGTTGTTGACATGCTTCTGGAATTACGTGAGATCCAGCCGGAAGCACTGCCGATCAACTTTCTTCTTCCGATCAAGGGAACTCCTCTCGGAAATGCAGATATTTCCCAGCTGACAACAGAATACTGCATGAAAGTCCTCTGCCTGGCAAGACTTCTTGTACCTAAAGCAGATATCCGATGTGCTGCCGGAAGAGAAGTTTATTTTAAAGGCGAAGAAAAAAAACTGCTCAGTGTTGTAGACTCTATTTTTGCTTCCGGTTATCTTACAGAAGGTGGCCAGGGAATCGAAGACACTCTGAAAACCATTACAGATGCAGGATTCACCTATGAGATCGAATCTGCGTAAGCATCCTTATGGCATATGATCTTTCATACACACTTACAGCATTTCATTGCTTACCCGAACCAGTAAATACATTACCTTTTTCAAAGGAGGCTCTTTCAATATGAATCAGACAAATACTGTCTCTGCACCACGTACAAAAACCTACGAGATCACCATGACCGCTCTTATGGCAGCTGTCACCTGTATTCTTGCGCCGCTGTCCATTCCAATCGGTCCGGTTCCGATCTCATTTACCAATCTTGCCATCTATCTGTCCCTTTATCTTCTCGGATGGAAAAAAGGAACCATCAGCTATCTGATCTATCTGCTGCTTGGCCTTGTAGGTCTTCCGGTATTTTCCGGATTTACCGGCGGTCCTGCAAAGCTGGCCGGTCCTACAGGCGGATACATCATCGGCTTTATCGTTATGGCTGTTATTGCCGGACTGGTAATTGACAACTGCCATAAACCTCTGATCCAGCTCGTTGGTATGATCGCAGGAACAATTGTATGCTATCTTTTCGGAACTGTATGGTTCTGCATCGTTGCAGATTCCACTTTCAAAGCAGCTCTTGGAATCTGTGTAATTCCGTTTATCCCGGCAGATCTCATAAAAATGATCATCGCCATGATCATCGGACCAATGATAAAGAAACGAATCCGATAAGCTGAAGCTCTGATACGCCAAAAGAGGCAGCAGGAAATTTCCAACATTTCCTGCTGCCTCTTTATCGCGTTTCATTTTTCTTATCTGAGTTTTTTCTTCAGTTCCTGGATCAGTTCAAAATAATCTCTGTGCTTCATCTCCGGGAAAGCCTTAATGATTCTTCCCTGACCGAATACCGTATGGTTTGTGATAGAGCTTGACAGCTCATCAAACTGTGCCTGAAGCTCCGCTTTCTTCATCCGAAGCATTTCGGCAGATCTTTCTTTCTGAGCCACAGTCGCATCTCTGAGCTCTGCCTTAGCAAGAGCAACCTGAACCTTTCCTTCTCCCACCTTCTGTGCTGTATCAATGGTAGTTGTTGCCAGAGTATCACTGAGCTTATCACTCACGATCCGCAGATCCGCACGTACCTTATCCAGTCGGGTAAGCTTCTTATTCAGTCCGCGGATCACCGCCACTGTTACAATAAGATCAGCCAGATACACCGCATACAGAATTGCCATAACAACCCATTCCAGTGTGGAAGGTGTATGAGAAGCCTGACGCTCCACATACTTCTGAAAAACCTTTACGACCATCACAATGGCAAGTCCCCATATCAGGGAAAACTCAAGACAGATATAGCCGTGAAAATTCAGCGGCTTATTTGAATAATCCCACCATCTTGCATGGAAGCATACATCCAGAAGCCATCCGGCAACCAGCTCCACCGCAGTTGCAAGAACGATTCCAAACAGAAAGATCATTCCCTCACTCATCTGATGTCCGCCGCTCTGAAGCGTATTAAGCAATGCAAACACGGAAAGTACACCAAATCCGTACACCGGGCATACCGGACCGTTGAGAAATCCCCGGTTTATAACCTTTCCTAAGGTTACTGCATGGAAGATAACTTCAACGACCCATCCTCCAAAAGAATAAAACAAAAAATACAGACATATCTGAAAATACGTCATCCCGCAAATCATCCTGTACTCCTCCTTTACAGCTGTCAAGATTCCGGCAGCTATTTCAGGGGTCAGTACCATCACCTCTGCCGGGGTGATTCTGATTATATCATATCACCCCTCTCATTTACATCCCTTTATCCGGTCATTCTTCCGAAACAATTTCTTTTTTCACACGGGTAAAGTACAGAAAGAATCCGATGTTCAGAATGATTCCCACTGTGGTAGATACCGGTGCTGCAAGACCGATCTTTGTCAGGCTGGCATCCGGCTGGATACTCATAAAGTACGCCATTGGAAGTCGTACCAGAAGCGTCTGGATCAGGCCCTGGACCATAACCCATATGGTCTGGTTGTTTCCGTTGAAATAGCCTATCATACTGAACAGAACAGCCGTTACCAGTGTCTCCGGAGCAAACCCCTTCAGATAATCAAAGCCCTTTTGGATAACGCCGGCATCTGTTGAAAAGAATCCTGCCAGCACATCACCCTTCAGCAGGATCAGGATAAATACCAGGCATCCCACAGACAGACCAACTCCAATTCCCGTAAGCATAGATTTTCTCGCACGTTTCGGCTTTCCGGCTCCTACGTTCTGTGAAACAAAGGAAGCCATGGACTGCATCAGAGAGCTTGGAACCAGCATGGCAAAGTTTACGATCTTACATGCAACTCCGTAACCGGAGGATGCTTCCAGACCCAGGCGATTGACAAATGCACACAAAGCAAGGAATGAAATCTGTGTCAGGAATTCCTGAAGTGCCAGCGGCAGTCCGATCTTTAGAAAACGTCTGCACTGGGGATTCAGCCGGAAATCTTTCTTTGTGATGGTAAACGGAAGCTCCTTCTTTATCAGAAGAACTACTGCAAATACAACACTTAAGGCCTGAGCAGAAACCGTAGCAATAGCTGCTCCTGCTGCATCCATATGTAACCCGGCTACCAGTACCAGATCTCCGATCACATTTACAATACATGCCACCAGCACAAACAGCAACGGAGATTTGCTGTCACCAAGGCCACGGAAAATAGCAGACAGTAGGTTATACGCGACAATAAAGAAAATTCCGCTGCCACAGATCCGTACATAAGATGCAGTCAGCACTACCGCTTCGTCTGGTGCCTGCATCAGCACGGAGATCGGATGTGCAAAGCCTACCATAACAATAAACAGCACGACAGATATCATGGTAAAAACGATCGCAGCCCCACCGATAACAGAGCCGATCTGCTCCGGTCTTTTTTCTCCAAGATAACGTGCGATCAGAACTGTGATACCCATAGCAAACTGGATCACTACAAAGGTAACAAGATTCAGTACCTGACTTCCGGTGGAAACCGCTGACAGTCCGGATGTGGAACCGAATCTTCCAACTACAAGAAGATCGACCGCACCATAGGCAGCCTGCAGGATCAGCGCACCGAGTACCGGCATCATAAATGCAACCAGCTTCTTCAGAATATTTCCCTGGGTAAAATCTGCCTTATCACTTGTCATAATCTTCTCTCCTGTCACACATGATCTGATAAAATTTCCCGATGGTCCGGATCATACTGTCTGCTTCTTCTTCGGAAATCTCTGAAAGATAGGGCGCCAGACTGCTGAAATAATCCTGATCATACTTCCTGGAAAGCCTCTCTCCTTTTTCTGTTATGGAAATGTAAGTAACGCGCCCGTCATCCGGAGACGTAAGCTTCTGAAGATATCCCTTTGCCTCCATTTCTTTCACTGTTCTGGTAACACCCGGACGCGGAAGGTTCATGGCATCACTGATATCAGAGAGCCGGATATCCTTTTTTTCCCACTGCAGAGAATGGATCACATCCAGATACTGTATGTAGGATGGCATCACCCCCTGGGGCAGTGGCGGAAGCATATCCCGGATCCGCTTTGCCTGATAAAATGCATCAAACATCCGCTTGATCTTTTCATTTGTCATAAAAAAACTCCTCATATAATTATCTTAGTTAATTACCATTGATAATTATACGAGGAATTTATGGTTTGTCAAGCATGTTTTATTTTTCTGTTACAAAGTAGCTTTCTATTACAGAGTAGCTTTCTATTAATCTATGCTTCTAATGCCTCTTTCAGAGAAGCTTCAAAGATCTCAAGTCCTTTCTCCATCTGCTCATCGGTCATGGTAAGCGGTGCAAGGTTCAGATATCTGGCCTGTGCCATCACACGCTCTCGGCTTAAATGTTCTGCATCCAGAATAGAGGAAGACAGCTGCTCTGCGGCGTTTCTGTCCTTTTCCTCCAGCACGAGTTTCCGGCTGTCGTTGGTGACACTGGGATTTGTCAGAACTACGAATTCTCCTCCATGGATATAGTTATTCAATCCTGTATTCACTTTTGATGCACTGCAGGCAGTCTGCAAAATAGCCCCATCGTACAGACTACTCCAGACCGTTTTCCCCTACTTTCAGCTTCAGAACTTCTGTAAGCTCCGGGATCTGCATCATATTTCTACAATTCATAAAACACTACTCCTCCCACTGATACTGCTTCATATCTACACATCCATTTGCCTTAAACTCCACACCCTCGTCTTCCAGAAGCATCTTCTGCTCTCTCCAGCCTGGTGCAGTACGCCCTGCATGGTTCACAACTCTGTGGCAGGGATACTTCCCGTAAAATTCTGCCATACCTAAGACTTTTCCTACAAGACGTGAATTTTTATCCCGCCCGATCAGCCGTGCGATCTGCCCGTAGGAGGCCACTTTTCCCTCAGGTATCTCTTCCACCACGGACAGTATCTCGTAGATTAAATCTTCATCCAGTATTTTTCCCATAATTATTCCTCCGAAATCCTGCTGGCAATTTTCATAGCATATTTTCATAAATAAAATATCTGTCTTTTCGTGGACGCCTGCACCAGACCGTCCTCTCAGCCTGAGTTTTACAGTGCAGTTCCTTTCTTTGGAATAAACAAACGGCTCATATCTGTATGTTCCAGCTTGAGAAGTGAAATTTTTTTGTCAATTCCTCCGGCATAGCCCGTCAAGCTTCCATTTGTTCCTACAACTCGATGGCAGGGAATGATAATGGAAATTTCATTATGTCCAACCGCACCGCCTACTGCCTGGGCGGACATATGGGAAGTGTTTTTCATCACTGCAATTCTGCGCGCAATTTCTCCATATGTGATCGTCTGTCCGTAGGGAATCTCCAGTAAAATCTGCCACACTGCCTTTCTGAATGTTGAACCGTTCGGATGAAGTGGTGGAGTAAAGTTCGGTTCTTCACCGGAGAAATATACATCCAGCCATCTTTTTGCTTCTGTGAGAATTTCCGTCTCCTGTTGGATATGGTCATTGGGAAGTGTATTTGCAAAATATTTCTGTCCTTCAAACCACAGACCGGTAAGTCCGATTTCATCTGCGGCAAGTAAAATATCTCCGATTAGCGATTTATATTTGCATGTGTATACCATATTTTCCCCCACATTCATTTATCTCTATAATTTTTTCTATAGCATTCCTCTTAATTAACGCAAATGTCACATGCACGTCCCCTCTGCGCTTTCCTCGACATTGTGAGTTTTATCCCAACAAGCAGCAGGAGATTGCTGACATTCTTGACAATTTATAATATTATACCATTTTTGTTATAAACGGAACAAAAACCCAGTGTTTTTCCTGCTTTTAAAAGTTTTTCAATACTCTCTCCACAACAATATAAAAAGCGGCAGAGCCTCTATTTTTGCAGGCTCTACCGCTTTCTATCTGAATTCCCCTCAAAAAATCTTTATATTAGAACAGTCCTGTGATCTTACCGCTCTCGTCTACGTCGATCTTGGTTGCTGCCGGTACTTTCGGAAGTCCTGGCATGGTCATGATCTCACCTGTCAGTGCAACAATAAATCCTGCACCTGCGGAAATCTTAAGATTTCTTACTGTTACCTCGAAATCTGTCGGAGCACCAAGCTTTGTCTGGTCGTCTGTTAAGCTGTACTGGGTCTTAGCCACACAGATCGGGCAGTTGCCAAATCCAAGTGCCTCCAGCTGTTTCGCCTGCTTCTGGGCATTTGCTGTAAGAACCACTTTCTTTCCACCGTAAACCTTCTGTACGATCTGGTTCAGCTTGTCCTCGATGGAGCCTTCCAGTTCATAAGCATATGTGAAATCATTCGGCTCTTCAACAAGACGAATCACTTCCTCAGCAAGCTTGATTCCGCCTTCGCCACCTTTTGCCCATACCTCGGAAAGTGCTACGTTTACGCCAAGCTCCTTGCATTTTGCTTCCACAAAATCAAGCTCTGCCTTGGTATCGGTCGGGAATGCGTTAATAGCTACCACACATGGGAGCTTGTATACATTTTTGATATTGCTTACATGCTTCAGAAGGTTCGGGATACCTTTTTCAAGAGCCTCAAGGTTCTCATTGTTAAGATCTGCTTTTGCAACGCCACCATTATATTTCAGAGCACGTACGGTTGCTACGATAACAACGGCACTTGGTGTAAGACCTGCCATACGGCACTTGATATCCAGGAATTTCTCAGCTCCAAGATCAGCACCGAAGCCAGCCTCTGTGATGGCATAATCAGCAAGCTTCATAGCCATCTTTGTAGCGGTTACGGAGTTACATCCGTGAGCGATATTTGCGAATGGTCCGCCATGAACGATTGCCGGAACATGCTCCAGTGTCTGAACAAGGTTTGGTTTCAGGGCATCCTTCAAAAGTGCTGTCATAGCACCCTCTGCGTGGAGGTCTCCTGCTGTTACCGGTTTCTGCTCAGCAACCTTGCCGTAAGTATATCCGATGATGATTCTGGAAAGTCTCTCTTTCAGATCCTTGATGTCACTTGCCAGACAGAGAACTGCCATGATCTCAGATGCTACGGTAATGTCATATCCGTCCTCACGCGGCATACCGTTTGTTCTTCCGCCAAGTCCATCTACTACATTACGAAGCTGACGGTCGTTCATATCCACGCAACGTCTCCAGGTGATCTTTCTCGGGTCGATGTTCAGTTCATTACCCTGGAAAATATGGTTGTCGATCATTGCTGCAAGAAGGTTGTTTGCCGCACCGATTGCATGGAAATCACCGGTAAAATGAAGGTTGATATCCTCCATCGGAACTACCTGTGCATAGCCGCCGCCTGCCGCACCACCTTTGACACCGAATACCGGTCCCAGGGATGGCTCACGAAGAGCTACCATAACGTTCTTTCCGAGTTTCTGCATTCCATCTGCAAGGCCTACGGTTGTCGTAGTTTTTCCCTCACCTGCCGGTGTCGGGTTGATGGCTGTTACCAGGATCAGCTTTCCGTCTTTTTTGTCTGTTTCTTTCAGAAGATTATAGTCGATCTTTGCTTTATATTTACCATACTGCTCCAGGTACTTGTCATCAATACCTGCTTTCTCTGCAATCTTGGTAATTGGCTCCATTGTGCACTCCTGTGCAATTTCGATGTCACTTTTGAATCCCATAATGTTCTCCTTTCTCCGCAGCAACCGTCCGGATCTTTTTATCCCATAAAAAAGAGCAGTATCTGAATTTCTTCAAATACTGCCCAGACGGTCGACTCATCGAATCTCCGGCTCCCTCGTGGTTATCCCACAATTCCGTCAGTCACCGAAGACTTTATTAATTTGATAATTGAATACTAACATATTTATTAGTACTTGTCAAGAAATTATCAAATTATTTTTTTCACTTTTAAAGTGAGCTAAGTCTAATTTTCTGAATCATTTCCGTTCTATGTATTAGTTTTCTCTCCAACATTCGTACATATCTTTTTTCATCAAATCCTCTGTTGTTTAATCGTATCTTGTACTGGTCATCCGTTAATGCGACTGTCCAGACGCCATAAACATATTACCACACTTATGAAATCAAATCTGCAAATCCTGTAGATACCAGGAATAATATCAGCATTACAACCGGCACTACATAACGGATCATAAAGCGATATAACCCTGCCCGTTTAAAGTGTTCCCCATTTCGTTCCACTTCTCCTATGATCCAATCAGGGCCGATCACCCATCCGATCAGAATACTTGTCAAAAGTGAGATAAACGGCATCAGAAAACTGTTGCTGATATAATCCATCACATCCAGAAGCTGTCCAACAGAACCATTTGGCAGCTTAAGTTCAAAATACAGTTTGTTATAACCAAGGCAGATCAGTACTGCTGTAACAAGAGAATAGATTCCGACAGCACCACACATTTTCTTACGTGGTTTATGATAAAGTTCCATGCAGTTTGCAACCAGTGTCTCCATGACAGATACGCAGGAAGTCAGTGCCGCAAATCCCATCATCAGGAAAAATGCAATTGCCACCGGACGGCCAAATACTCCCATGGCATCAAAAACCTTTGGCAGTGAGATAAATATCAGGCTTGGGCCGGAAGCCATTCCATCCTTTCCGAGAAATACAAAAACAGCCGGTATGATCATCATTCCTGCAAGAAACGCAACGCCGGTATCAAAGATCTCAATCTGATTTGTTGCTTTATTTAAATTAACTTCATTTTTCACATAAGAACCATAAGTGATCATGATTCCCATAGATACACTTAAGGAAAAGAATAACTGGCTCATCGCATCCAGAAGGATCTCCAGGAAGCGTTTTACCGTCAGTCCATGAAAATCCGGTTTGAGGTAAACCGCCAGCCCCTGCATACCGGTGCGGACAGTTCCATCCGTATCAGTATGGGACAGTGTCAGTGAAAAAATGGCAATGATCACGATCAGAAGAATCAGCCCCGGCATAATGATCCTGGAAAACTTTTCGATTCCCTTTTCCACACCACGAAATACGATCCAGGCAGTCAGGGCCAGAAAAATCAGCATAAATACAACGGGTGCAATATCTGATGTAATAAATGATGTAAAGTATCCTTCTGAAGCCGCATCTTTCCCATCAGAAATAATATAAGTAAAAAAATATTTTGCGATCCATCCACCGATAACAGAATAATAGGTCATGATCAATGCCGGAACCAGAAACGTTAAATGTCCTAAAAATTTCCACTTTGGATTAAGTGCTTCAAAAGCTCTCAATGCATTTTTCTTTGTCTTTCTCCCAAGTGCTACATCCGTTGTCAACAGTACAAATCCAAAAGTCAGTACCAGTACCAGATAAACCAGCAGGAAAAGTCCTCCGCCATCTTTGGCACAGAGATATGGAAATCTCCAGATATTTCCAACTCCTACTGCACTTCCGGCTGCCGCCAGGACAAAGCCTATTGAGCCGGAAAAGCTACTTCCTTTTTCTTTCATTTCAATTTCCCCTCTTCAAATATATATTTGATATAGGCTGAAACCTTCAGCCTAACAGCCATATCTTACCTTAAATAAAGATAAGTGCAAATGGCAGAAGTTTCTTTTTACGAAATTTTATTTCAAAAAAGTTTCTTACTACTTTACAAAATACCGGTTTTTCCAATATAATCGTATACAATAAAAATTAATAAGAAAAATAGATAGTATGAGGAAACAAAATGAGTAATTTTACCTGTTATGTAGGTGAACAAATAAGAAAATACCGAAAAGCCGGAAAGATGACTCTGCAGGATCTGGCAGATGCCATCCATAAAAGTCGAGCTACCGTATGCAAATATGAAAATGGAGATATCTCCGTTGATATCGAAACTTTATATGAGATCAGCCAGATTCTCCAGGTATCTATGTCCCAGCTTACCACTGGTCTTCCTGAAACAGCCAGTAAACCGTCCAATGCACCGGGAAAAGGACAAAAAAGCCCATTTTTTCAGGCACAGCGGCTATATTTTTACTTTTACGATGGACGCTATCAGCGTACGAAGGATGGCGTCATCGATATTTATGAAAAAAAAGGCGAATCCGGAAAATACGAAGCAACCTTAACGATCTGTTCTGTTTCTGCCAACGGAAGAAGCAGTGAGATTTTTTACACCGGAAAAGTTCTTTACAGTGATATGCTGATCCGTTTTTCCTTTGTAAATCAGTATAACCCACTGGAAGAAGATCTCCTGTACATTTTTAATCCTCTGGAGCTTCGAGATTTTACAACAGGACTTTTGTGTGGGATTTCCAGTGCGGATCTGATGCCCTGCGCATTCAAATGTGTGATCACTTTAAAACCACAGGAGCTTAGCGAAGCGTTCCGTCACCAGCTGCTTTTTACAAAAAAAGATCTGAAGCGCTGGGAACAGCTGAATATGTTACTGATAGATAATATGGAAAAGTAGTTTTCTGCAAAAAACGGTACACCTTATATTTTATAAGCTGTACCGTTTTCGTATTTTTCTGTATCAGGGTTTGCCTGCAAACCCACACCGGATCGCCTGTGTCGGACATATCTTTTTACATCTTCCACATCGGATGCACTCTGCACTGTTGGGATTTTCCGTCGGATCGACCTCCATCTGGCAGATATTTCTGCATTTTCCGCAGTGAACACATTTTTCTTTATCTACTCTGTAACGAAAAACGGAAACTTTATTAAATACCGAATAAAAAGCTCCCAGCGGACAGATATACTTACAGAATGGCCGGTATATCATAATTGATAAGATAATAGTGATCACCAGGATTGTATTTTTCCACATGTACAGCCAGCCTACTGCACTTCGCATGGATTTGTTCAGCAGCACCAGAGGGATACCTCCTTCCAGTGTTCCTGCCGGGCAGATCAGCTTGCAGAAATATGGTGCTCCCTGGCCCATGATATCTACTACAAACATGGGAAGTATGATCACAAATACAAGAAAGATCACATATTTCAGTTTTCGCAGAAGCTTATCTCCCCGAAATGTCCGGATCTTCTTTGGAAAAGGAATCTTGTTCAACAGATCCTGGATCAGTCCAAAGGGGCAGAGAAATCCGCACACCAGTCTTCCAAGCAACGCTCCTACAAAGATCAGAAATCCAGCTACATAATATGCCATCTTGAAGTTCCAGCTTCCGATCACAGCCTGAAGGGAACCAATGGGACAGGCCCCTCTTGCCCCGGGGCAGGAATAACAGTTCAGCCCCGGAACACAGACATTTTTCAGTTTTCCGGTATAGATCTTTCCAGTCACAAAGCCTGATATGTGACTGTTTGTAAGGGCCGCCCACAATGCCTGGATCCCATGCCGCGGCCATTCATTTATTTTCATCTTCTTATTATCCAATGCCAATACACTCCATACAGATGTTGATCGCTTTTGTAAAAACTACAGACACCTCGCCCCTGCAGATTCCCAGTATCATCAGTAAAATTCCAAAAAACGCCAGAGCTGGTCCGATCCACCTGGATTCTGTTATTTTCCGAATCATTTTTCCACTCTCCGTAATGATCATGTTTTACTTAGAAACGTTTTTAAGCTCTTTTTCCACAATTTCCTTCCATTCGTCCAGTGTATGGCTTCCTGTATAGGTATCGCCTACAATGTTTCCATCTTTGTCAACAAAAAATGTTTCAGGAAATGCGGAAATCCCCTGCAGACGACCGTTCATCATAGTGGTATCCGGTGTCAGGAACGGATATTCTGCTTTTGTTTTTTCCTGAAGAATGCCTGCTTTCTTTACAGCCTCCTCGTCCTGATTTCCCTTTTCATCTGTAGTATCAAGCACTACGCCTGCTACTCCGACGCCTTTATCTTTCATTTCTTTATAGAGCTCCTGAAGTTCCGGAATCTCTTTTACACATGGTGAGCACCAGGTTGTAAAAACATTTACCAGCGTCAGGTCATAGTCACTGAACACTTTTTCTGTATATGTTTTTCCATCTATTCCTGTTGTTTCAAATTTTCCTACAGATTTTACATCCTCCGGGTTGACGCTGGTATCCTGTGGCTGGTCAAACACGGAAATATTCTGATACGGTGCCATTTCTGTAATGTCGGTTTTGATCTTTTCCAGCTCCTTTGTCAGCTTTTCATCTGCATCTTTGTTGGTGCTCAGATAATATTTGTATTTCCCGTCACTGCTGCTTCCAAGCTCTTTATGCTCTGTACAGCCAGTGATCTCATCCAGCTTTTTCTGTGAAGCTTCGTCATAAACGCCAATTGTACCAATTCTGTCCAGACCTGCCACCCAGTCGTCATATCCTGTTCCCATCTTCTGTATCTCGGCGTTTTTCTGTTCCTCTGTCATTTTGCTCCAGCTTACATAGGCATATGTCACTGCATTGGTCTGATTCTCAAAATCTTCCGTAGTAAGCATTGCAATGCTCTGATCCTTGATCTGCTTTAACAGCTCCTTCGAAAGTGAAAGCTTCAGTCCCAGAAACGGATATTCATAAGAATCCTGTGCCTTGCTGGTTACGTCGGAAGGCTTAAATGTACCTGCTACCAGATCTGATGAAACTGCATCTCCATCCACCGCCATTGCCTCTCCGATATCTGCTGTTTCCGTGCTTTCTGCCGCTGTTACCGGCACACTTCCAAATGCAGATATTCCTAATACCGCTGCTGCCATAAGTGCTGTTATTTTCTGTGTTCTTAATTTCATTGTTTATATTCTCCCTTCTGATATCACCGGCCCATATCCGGAACCGACGTATATTTTATATGTAAATCTTGCTCTCTGTAGCCTTACTATATCATCCCCTGTATAAAATCTCTGTTAAGAAATAAAAAAATTTACAGGAATTTTATGCTATACATGATATGATAGATAACAAAGCAAAATCAACTGTTTTTTAGGAGAATTTACTATGCATATATTGATAATCGAAGATGAAAAGCAGCTTTGCCAGTCTATTGCGGAGGGACTTCGTATGGATGGCTATGAAGCGGACACATGTTTTGACGGGGATGAGGGACTGGAATTATGTCTGGTGGAAAATTATGATCTCATCCTTCTTGATCTGAACCTTCCAGGCGTTGATGGGCTGGAAATCCTGCGCCAGTTTCGGGAATCCAATACTTCCACTCCCGTTTTGATCCTATCTGCTAGAGGACAGATCCAGGACAAGGTTGAAGGGCTTGATCTCGGTGCCAATGACTATCTCACAAAGCCTTTTCATTTTGAAGAGCTGGAGGCACGGATCCGAAGTCTGACACGAAGGAAATTTATCCAGCAGGATGTATGTCTGCAATGCGGACGTATCAGCTTTGATACCCGTACAAGAAAGGCCAGTATCGATGGTCTTCCTCTTTCTCTGACCAGAAAGGAAAGTTCTCTTCTGGAATATTTCCTTCTTCATCAGAACCGTATCATAAGCCCGGAAGAAATGATCGAGCATATCTGGGACGGAAGCGTCAACAGTTTCAGCAATTCCATTCGTGTCCACATTTCTTCTCTTCGAAAAAAGCTGCGCACTGCTCTCGGCTTTGATCCAATACAGAATAAGATCGGCCAGGGTTACATTTTAACGGAGGATATACAATGAAAAAAATAACCGGAAAGCTATCTCTTCAATGGCGTCTGACACTGATCACCGCGCTGCTTATGACAGTCACCTGCATTCTGATGTATTTTTTTATCAGCCAGTCTGCAGTTGCCGGAATGGAGGATCTGGGCGATTACATGATACGGATCGATAACACAGATTCAGCTCCCATCACCTTTAATATGAATCCCTCCGTCTTATTTCCGGAGCTTTCCGATCAGCTGCAGCTGACCAAAAAACTTTTTCTCACCAAAGGACTCATGGTAACAGGGATCATCATCCTTCTCAGCAGTATCTGCACTTATTTTATCAGCCGTCAGGCATTACTTCCGCTTCGCAGACTCAGCCAGGAGGTAAACCAAATAGAGGTCCAGAACCTTTCAGAAGCTCTTGAAGTTCCTGCTACCAATGACGAAATTTCCCGCCTGACAATTTCATTTAACAAAATGCTCGCACGCCTGGATGAGGCCTTTACTGCTCAGAAGCAGTTTTCTGCCAATGCAGCTCATGAGCTGAGGACTCCTCTTGCCGTTATCCAGACAAATCTGGAGGTTTTTGCCCGCAGGGAAGCACCTGCTTTAAAAGATTATCAGGAGATTTTTGCCATGCTCCAGGAACAGACCGGGCGACTTTCCCATCTGGCTGAAATCCTCCTGGATATGACCGGTGTACAGACTGTTGAACGTTCCGAAAGGATCTCTCTGGCAGCACTGACGGATGAGGTTTTCTGCGACCTGACTTCTGTAGCTGAACAGAAAGAAGTTGAACTGATTCAGCAGGAGGGAGACTGCATTATTACCGGAAGCTACCTGCTGCTGTATCGTGCTGTGTACAATCTTGTGGAAAATGCGATCAAATACAATCACTCCGGTGGAAAAGTAACCGTAAATATCCATCCTTCTGAAGAAATAACAGATACATCCACGTCTGTCAATTACGTCTTTCTTGAAGTCTCCGACACCGGAATCGGCATTCCTCCTGAATATCAGGAAAAAATCTTCACCCCGTTTTTCCGTGTAGATAAATCAAGAAGCCGCGCTATGGGAGGTGCCGGCCTGGGGCTTGCACTTGTCAGTGAAATTGTCAGACAGCATAACGGACAGGTAAAAGTACTGGAAAGCAGCAAAAAAGGCAGCATAATTGCAATTATGTTGCCAGTCTGAACATGTTTGTATTACACTTGTCTCATATTTCGATACTCTGTAGGCGAAATCCCATAACAGCTTTTGAATACCTTCGAAAACTGAAACGGATTTGTATATCCCACATCTGAGGAGATATCTGATATGGAATATTCTGTGGTTGCCAGCAGGAGCTTTGCCTGATTCATCCTTACTTTACGAAGATATTCCCGTGGTGACTGGTCGTATTCCCGGCGGAACAGTGTGCTGAGATAGTTTGGATGTACATGGAGGATTCCTGCCACATCCTGGATTCGGATATCCCGGCTGTACATGCGGTCCATATAGTTTTTGGCATCCCTGGCCAGATTTTTTTCTTCTTTTGTCAGCTTTTTTATATCACCCTGTGTTTCAAGGAGTCTGGCAAAAAGATGCAGCATTCTGCTGTTTGCCTCCAGGGATGCGGAAAAATTCCGTATGGAGAAAAACTGCTCTCCCGGAAAATCTTCTTCCTGATAAATGGCCACATCCTGAAGTCTTTTATCCATCACCGACAAAATCGACAGGATCTCTTTTTCCAGTTCTTTAGCCGAAAGCGCCAGGTCCAGGATCTCGTTTTTTCCAAATAAAAGATCGATAAATTTATTTCCGTTGTCTGCATAAAATCCGATCCAGGCATATTTCCAGGGGTTCTGCAGGGAAGCTATGTATTTTCCTTCTATTCCCGCAGGTATAAAAAATGCCTGTCCGGCATGTACATTCAGCATTCTGCCTGAGATTTTTAGCGCCCCTTCCCCCTGCAGTACAAAATGCAGCAGATGATAAGGCCGTGCCTGAAACTGCCACATATGTCCTTTTTCACATTCCTGGATACCGCAGTGGTTCATCTGCATAACCGACAATTCCCGCTTTGCCCGATCCAGAAAAATATCTTTACTTCCAAGCATGTATTCACCTCCCCTGTAAACAATCTTTAATTCCCAGCACTTTCATATCTTCCCAGTCCACGTTTCAGGCACACTGCTGATAACCACAGCATCCCTATGCAAACAGGAAACAGTAACAGACATCCTGGCAGCATGTCCTTTTTTCCTAACAGAAAGCCCGCCGGATAATAGCTGATATATGCGTAAGGTATGATATATCCAAAGATTCCTTTCAGTAATCCCGGGTATATGATAAGTGGATATTTCGCCATCTCTCCTACAGAAAGGACCAGATAATTTAACGAATTTTTCGGTCCCTGCATCCAGAAGGACATACAGCTTGCCAGCCAGATCATGCAAAAACGGATCATAGATGCTGTAAGCAGAGATGCCACAAAATACAGGATTTTTATGATCGTCCAGTTTATTTTACAGTTTTTTATTCCAACTGACAATATTCCCAGTGCTATGATCATTTTATTTAATCCGTCAAAATCAATCCGGGAAGCTGCCATCTGCATTCCTGTCGGAAGCGGTCTTACGAGAAACCGGTCGATTTCTGATTTATTTACCATCTGTGCAATTTTCCAGGAACCCTGAAAGAAGAAGTTCACCCATCCTTCTGAAAATAACAGATACCCGTATAACAATAAAATTTCCCATACAGACCAGCCGCCAACTGTGGGAATATTTGTATAGATAATTCCAACAACTGCCAGATTTGATACCTGGGACAGCAATGTAAAAAATGTCATCATCAGAAAATCTGCTCGATAATACATTAGGGATTTTATATTCATTTCCTGCATCTTCCGGTATATTTTGAAATATTTCCTGTATCTGCCCATCTTTAACCTCCATATAATGCGATAACGGAAGATGCTTTTTTCCATAAGATGCTTCCAAATGCAAATAATATTACATTCCACACGCTCTGGAACAAAAGTGCTTCCCAGCATTTCTGCCAGCAAAATATTCCATCAAATATGCTGCATGGAATATATACGATCCCGGAAAAAGGCATAACCGTAACAATTTTCTGCAAAAATCCAGGAAACAATGCCAGTGGAACCAGAGCTCCTGAACAGAAATTTGTCAGAACTTCTCTCCCTTTTACAACACCATACGCATTATCTGTATAAAAACAGAACATGGAAAATATATACTGGATGTTAAATTTGATTCCCATTCCCAAAAGTATGGAAAAAAGCAGCAGAAGAACTCGCCACATCTCTATATTCTGCATTCCGTTACACATTACCAGAAAAGTACCGCACCATAAAAATGTGATCAGAAATTCCATTCCTGCTGTTCCAACAGCTTTAAAGAAAGTCAAACTTCGGTAACTCAGCGGTTTTAACAGATCTGTGATTATATTTCCACTGATAATACTGTTGGCCGTCTGCATTTCAAATCCAAAAGAAAACGTACTGTTGCACAAAAAAGAAACGATCACATATTTTTTCATAATCTCCCAGGTATATCCATTAATCTCCGTATGATATAAAAAAATACTTTTCCATACATAGTAAAAAACTACAACCTGAACAAAATTTGCCAGCAATCCTGTCAGGAAGTTTTCTTTATAAGCAATTCCTTCCAGAAATCCGCCTTTTATCAGTGCCAGATATTTTCTCATATTTACAATCTCCTCTGAAAACAAAATCAGGTGGTTAATTTTCTGTATTTCCATTGAACAGCTCAATAATAATTTCTTCCAATGTTTCTGCTTCCGGATAATTATCAAAAATTTTTGTTATTTCATCATCAAATAAAATTTCTCCCTTTTCCAGAATGATAAGTCTCCGACACAGCCATTCCATATCTTTCAGATCGTGGCTCGTCAACAAAATCGTGGTCTTTTTTTCTTTATTTATGTATTGTAAAAACTGATATACTTTCTGTTTGACTGCCACATCCAGCCCTATTGTTGGTTCATCCAAAAATAAAACCGGCGGATCATGTAAAAGAGCTGCTGCTATATCTGCCCTTACTCGCTGTCCGAGAGACAGCTTTCTTGCCGGCTGGTCCATAAATTCTTCCAGTTCCAGAATTTTCTTAAACAGATTCAGATTTTCTTCATAAACATTGTCCGGGATTTCATAAATACTATGCAGCAGTTCAAAAGAATCTTTTACCGAAATATCCCACCACAACTGTGTCTTCTGACCAAACACAACGCCTATCTTCCCGCCATTTCTGATCAGTTCCCTGAATGGATCATTTCCCATAACGGAAATCTTTCCGTCTGTCGGTTTCATGATCCCTGTAAGCATTTTGATGGTCGTTGATTTTCCAGCCCCGTTTGCCCCAAGGAACGCTACACATTCACCCTGCTGTATGGAAAAAGAAATCCCTTTTACAGCTTCCTTCTCTTTATATTGAGGATGGAATAAGTATTTCACCATCCCGGTAAAACCTTCCTGTCGCTGTGAGATTTTATATATTTTGTACAGATTTTTAACCGCTATGCTCTCCATATGCATTCTTCTTTCTACTGTATTTTGCTCTGTTGCGGTATGCTTGGTTACTGTCTATACAATAGCATCGTATATTTTATCCGTACATGTTCGTTGTATAAATCTTTATGTTTATAATATAATTTTCACTGCAAAAAAGCTCCCCGGAAAACAGCTTTTTACTTATTTCGGGAAGCCAATATCTTTTTTATTTGCACAAAACAGGAGCAAAAAGTCTGCCTGAACTTTTCACTCCTGTTCATTTCTTCAAATACTCTAATGACAGATTTTATTTTTACAGAGGCGTCACAGCCTTACCTGATACTATCTTTACAGTGCCTCTTTATACAGCGCCAGGATATCCTCCCGAACGGTCTTCCGGGGATTTACCGCAATGTTTCCACTTTTCATGGCATCCTCTGTCATCTGCGCAAAATACTCATCTGTAACCCCTGCGTCCGTTGACACTCCCCACAGCTAAAGCAGGGGGATTCTTGCTTCTCCCACT